>JAGGRZ010000021.1 GCA_021159335.1 bacterium | reverse complement strand
ACTGCGCAAGAGCCAAACCAACGAAAACAAACAACACCAACGCTTTACCTTTCATCATTCCCCCCTTTGTTTGTTTGGTTTTATAATATTTATATCGATTCCATCGATGATGTCAAGATAAAAACAAAAAATTTAAATCCCAACAACCAAAAATAATTAGTCTGTTGCAGAATTTTATTTAATGAACTATCTTTCGCTGAAGAAAATTTGAACCAAAAAACGAGGAAACCATGCTTCCGAAGTTCTACTTAGCATCCGATTCACCGCGAAGGATAGAGCTTCTTAGTCGGTTGGGGTTGCCGTTTGAGTGTGTTAAGCGAGGGAAAAGCGAGACGCCAGACATATTCACGAGTGACCCAGCGCAATTCGCTCGCCTCCTCGCGATAAAAAAAGTTAAATCAGCGATACTGCCGAAAAATGCTTGTGGAATAGTTCTGGGATTCGACACGATAGTTTACATAGATGGCAAAATTCTTGGAAAACCACGAACCGAAAACGAGGCGAGAAAGTTTTTAAGGATGCTTTCAGGAAAATGGCACACGGTTTACACAGGACTCGCAGCAATGAGTGTGCCCCAAATGAGAATAGAATCCGATGTCGAGTCAACAAGAGTCAAGTTCTCCGAGCTAAGCGATGAGGAGATAGACGCATACATCGCATCCGGGGAACCGATGGACAAGGCTGGAGCTTATGGTATACAAAAATTCGGTGCGCTGCTTGTCGAGAAAGTCGATGGATGCTTTTACAATGTAGTAGGACTGCCCCTTTTGCGCTTGACTAAACTTTTGGAAAAATTTAAAATAGAAAGGTTAACTTTGATAAAGGAGCTTAGTTGAGCGAACTCTCTGAATACATAAAAAAGCTACGCGAGGAAAAAGGGATAACCATCGAGCAAATCTGCGACGAGACAAAAATAAGTCCAAAAGTCCTTTCCGCGCTGGAAAACGACCAGTTCGAGCTCCTGCCCCCGGATGTGTATGTCAGGGGAATACTGAAAACTCTTGCAAATTATTTCGGTGTATCAGCAGATGAGCTTTATCAAAAATTCCTTGAAGCAAAAAAAGAATCACCCAAAAAGGCGAAACAGCCGAAAAGAATAAACATCGTGGGCGATGTGTCAGCTCTTCCGGAGACCGTCGAGGAGCATAAAGTAACCATGCACGATGTCTGGCACTCCCTGCGCGCAGTCCCGGTCATAATATACATTATAGGATTCATAATAATCCTTGCAGGAATAATCATAGTAGTATCAATCAGCCGTAAGGAAACCCCGCCGAGCTACGCCATAGAAGCTGTATCACCCGATACACTAATCTACCACATGGCAAAAGCCCCTTACGACCACGAGATAGCTCAAGAGATACGAATTTCCATAGATAGCGTCAACCCAGCAAGAGCACTCGCGCGAGCTGAATCGCTAACATTCGTCGTCAGGGCAAGAGAACCAGTAGACCTCTATGTGGAAAGGGATTATAAGCTTGCATTCAAGGGCAAACTCGGAACGGGACAAACAAAGGTATGGCGCGTTAAAGACGCTATATACATGGAGTCGAGCAACCCGGGAGCACTAAAAATAAGCGTTAATGGCTTCGACCTCGCCCCCCTTAACATTCCTTACGGACAGCCCATCGACCTGAGGCGCGACAACATTCTCCAGTACATAGAAGGTTATCAACCACTGCCACCCGGTATAAGCTCAGCCTATGGTCAACGGATTGAATCTGCTGCACCAGAGTCGCTAAAAACTCCAAAACCGCCCCCTGAAAAACCTATCAAAAAAAGACGGCCAAAAACGAGAAGGAAGACAACTACAAAAAAGGAAACTCAGCAAAAATCCACCAGACCAAGAATTATACCACCCAAAACCCGCAAAACAATTATTCCACCGCCAAAAGGTGAGTAAAAAATGGAGGGAAAATGAGAGTAGACGAACGAATATTCAAAGCGTACGACATCAGAGGCACCTACCCTGACCAGCTTAACGAGGAAATAGCTTATCTTATCGGTGGTGCCATAGTTAATGTTATCCGCGGTCAATTGATAGCGGTGGGCAGAGATGTCAGGGTCTCATCGCCCGCTCTTGAACGAGCCCTTATCCGCGGAATGACGGATGCCGGCGCTGATGTAGTGATAATGGGCGTTATACCCACAGATGCGATGTATTTCGCCGTCGGAAAGTATGAGTTCGATGGCGGGGTTATGGTTACCGCATCACATAACCCTCCCGAATACAATGGGTTCAAAATATCGCGCGCTCAAGCCATACCTCTCTCAGGCGATGAGGGACTGCCGGAAATAAAACAAATAGTAATGTCGGGCAAGTTCAGAACGGCAAAAACCCCCGGAACTGTTCACTCAAAGGAAATACTCGAGGACTACATAAATCATTGCCTCAGCTTTATCAACATCGATGAGCTTTTACCATTTAAAATCGCCATAGACGCTACAAACGGCGTTGCTGGCATAGTCCTTGAGCGCCTACTTCAATACCTTCCATTCAAGGTTATAAAACTATTTTTTGAACCAGATGGACGATTCCCCAATCACCTTCCCGACCCTATGGACGAGAAAAATCGCGAGGCTTTACGCCAAGCTGTCCTGGAACACAAATGCGATTTCGGCGTTATATTTGATGGTGATGCGGATAGGATGTTTATGGTGGACGAACACGGCGAGTTCATAGGCGGAGACATGATAGTAGCCATGGTAGCAAGGAAAATGCTTTCCATAGAACCCGGGGCAACGATAGTCCACAATCTTATATGCTCGAAAGTAGTGGATGAGATTATAGAAAAATACGGAGGCAAAGCAGTAAGAAGCCGCGTTGGACATGCGTTTCTTAAGCCTCTTATGAGGCAGCACAACGCAATTTTCGGCGGCGAGCATTCCGGTCATTACTTCTTCAGAGACCACTGGTATGCCGACTCAGGCATGATAGCGTTCCTTGTGGCAACCGATGTCCTCTCCCAGGAGGAAAAGAAACCGTCAGAGTTGATAGCGGAAATGGACCATTACTTCCGAAGCGGCGAGATAAACACGAGAGTTTCCGACAGATGGAGAACCATCGAGTGTGTAGCCAAGAAAGTCGAGGAACTCACAGGTCAGAAGGCGGATAGGCTTGATGGTATAACATTTGACTTCGGGGAATGGTGGTTCAACATAAGACCATCAAACACAGAGCCATTGTTAAGACTTAATGTCGAGGCAACATCAAAGGAGCTCATGGAGGAGAAAAGGGACTGGGTACTTGGGATAATCGAAGAATGCAAATAAGTAAGGGGGCGAGATGTGAAGAAATATCTGCCTTATCTTTTGATGTTTATAATTGTCCTCGTTTTATACGGGGACTTCATATTCTCCAATAAAGTTCTTTTCGGCACCGACTTCCTCGATATGGGCTATTATGGAGTAAAACTCTATCGAACTCACATACTGAAATACCATACATTCCCCTTATGGGACCCTTACATTCATGGTGGAATGCCCTTTATAGAAGCCATGCACGGCGCGATATTCTCCCCTCTGATAGCACCCATAAGAATTCTTCTGCCACCACATCGCTCGTTCGGAATTACCATCGTACTCCACATATTTCTCGCAGGGCTTTTTATGTTTCTCCTTCTGCGCCACTACAAGTTGCGAATCGAGGCTGCCATTTTCGGGGCAATAGCATATATGCTCATGCCTGTTATGGTATCCCTTAGCTACGCGGGCCAGGACGGCAAAATATTTGTAATGTCCATGACACCGCTTATGGTGCTACTCCTCGAAAGGGCGCTGAAAAGTCTAAAAATAACGCATTTTGCTTTGTTTTCTGTAGGTTACGCGCTTCTTATTTTTACCGCGCACATGCAGCTCGCATACTTTCTTTCGTGGCTACTTGCCGCGATATTTCTTTTCCGGATAATTCGAATGATAAAAAGCAAAGACGACGGTTTCAAAAAGGCTTCAAAGGCGGTTGTCCTTTTCCTAATATTCCTCATCCTTGGCGTTGGGATAAGCGCCATTCAGCTTATACCGCCGTATCATTATCTCAAGCATTACTCAGTAAGAACCATTCATGTTGAAAAGCGCGGCATAGAGTATTCAAACACATGGCGGCTCAACGCTGAGGACATGGGCTCCATCGTTTTCCCCGATTTCGTCGGCATGAATGTCGGAAAATACAATTCCTATTGGGGAAGAAACTTTTTCAGATTGAATTCTCTTTACTTCGGGCTTATAATCGTAATCCTCGGGCTGCTGGGTTTCTTTTACCTTAAGGAACCGCTTCTTAGGCTATTGGGGGTATTCTCCGCCTTCATTCTAACATACACAATGGGCACCCAGACGCCGCTTTTCTACATTTATTACTATGTCATCCCTGGTGTGAAGAACTTTCGTGCGCCCGAAACCGCTCTTTTTGTGGCTGCATTTTGCTTCTTCGTCTCAGCCGCCTTCACCGTAGACAAGATTTTCTCGCTTGAGGCTAAAAAATCAACGCATAAAAAACATAGTTCTAAAGGACCTGCGGAAACAAAGCTCTGGCGAAATCGACTTCTGTGGGGTGGGTTGGCTGCGACACTACTTTTCGTTATACTTGCCGTCTTCGGCAAACCACTTTGCGAAAGCTGGATAAAAAGCGTTTATAACCCTCAAACAACCAACATTCAATACAAAGTTTCAGCCCTGGCAAGCAACTTTAAAACCTTCCTTAAAAGCTCAGTGCTAAGTCTGGTGTTTTGCTGGATAGGACTGGGCGCGCTTATCATAAAACTTAGGTCGAGCAGCAAATCAAAATTCTTTCCCCTCTTTATAGCTATGCTTTTGATCATACCTACAGCAATCGACTTCTGGCGTATTGATAGACGATTCATAGTAGCGGACGATATAGGCAAATACTTTCCTGAAAACCGCACTGTAAAGTTTTTCGAACAGCGCAGAGAAAAAGAGGGACCATTCAGAGTTTTTGCGCTGCCTAAAACGATGAAATACACTCAGCTCGGTGCGTATGGGATAGATGTGACAACACTTGGCGAATTGCACGGTAACCAACTCCGATGGTATGACGAATTCACAGGACGCCACGAGCAACCGCAATGGCTTTTAGTTTACAGACATTTCTGGGACATACTCAACTTCGAGTATCTGTTGTCTCCGCAGCCTCTCGACACCGAATACATGGATCTAAGCTTTGTTGGGCAAACAGATGCAGGTCTTATATATCGCAACACAATAGCATTCCCGCGAGTTCGCACGTTCCACAAGTGGGAGGTTATGAAACACGAGGATGTCCTAAAAAGAATCAGACATGAAAGCTTTTACAGTGACACATTCGTTAACTATAGAAACACCGTCTTGCTGGAGGAAGACCCGGGATTTCCACAACCTACAATATCGCCCGATTCAGCTCTGTGGTTCATAGGGGTAACGGGGACCATAACCGACTACAAAGAAAACGAGTTCACCGTAAAAACCAATCTTCCATATGACGGAATCCTATTCATATCGCAGAATTGGTATCCGGCCTGGCACGCCGAGGAAAACGGCAAGAAGCTTAAAATAATACGGGCTAACTATTCATTCATTGGGGTTCCTCTTAAGGCTGGTCCTCATGTTATTCATTTCTACTACCACTCACCTCTCGTCAAGAAATCACTTCTGGTTTCCATAGCATCGTCTATAATAGTGTTGATTTGCCTTGTAGTTCCTGCAATTTTTAGGAAAAGGTCGAGAAGCATAAAGCGCGCTTATCAACGAGCAATAGATGGAAAAGCTTAAAAAAATAGGTGTTATAGCAATCCGTTTTGCCATAGCCATCATCATAGCCTACTTCATTTTCAAGCGTCTCGGGACGAGCTGGCGCGAGGTCGCTGATTCATTCGCTGCCGCGCACTACCCAACCATGATTCTTGGCATGTTCATAATAATGGTAAGTTTTCTTATTCCCGCTGTTGCCTGGAGAAAAATTCTTGAGGAGGGATACGGCGTAAGAATTCCATACTTTCAGGCGCTCATCCTTCTCTTCTTGCCTGTGCTGGCAAAATACATTCCTGGAAAGGTGTGGTTCGTGGCGATATTAGCATACCTTGCAAAAAAATACAACATAAGCTCAATGACGGCGTTCACATCAGTTATCTTGCTTCAGGCATGCCTTCTTATAGCATCGCTGATACTCGGTTTCCTCCTGTGCGACTACGGGCAGGGACTCCTTCTATCTCAATGGGGAGCTATATTTGTCGCTTTCCTCGTTCTTTTTATAGTAAATCCCAATATACTAAACTTTATCATATATAATTTTTTAAGGATATTCAGACCAAGCAAACGATACGAATTCCCCACCCTGAGCGGTTGGCGCATAATTTTCACTATTTCAATGTATCTTGCTGGTAAAACAATGGTTGGCTTCGGAATAGCGGTAGCAGCTGCATCAATATATGGCAACTCGATGATAAGTCTTTTCAGAGAAATAACGGGTGCGTTCACGCTTGCTTATTTCCTCGGATACATTTCATTTTTCGTCCCGGCAGGTCTCGGAATTCGTGAGGGTGCGATGGCTGTTCTTCTCCCGTCTTCGATGACTGCAACTCAGAAATCCGTGATTTCTATAGGCTCAAGATTATGGATAACGATAGCCGAGTTGGCTTTTTATGTTTTTATTGTTATATTGTATAGAGCAAAGCGGAAAGATTTCGTTAACGCTGAGGAAAAATAGCAAATAAGGAGGCTTAAGATGAGAAGGACAATTTTTATCATTGGAATAATGGTAGCATTCTTTGCGCTGTCACCGCTTTTAGCCGGCGAAGCCAAAATAGCATATTTCGACTCGGACAGGATTAGAAACGAATGGGACGAGTGGAAAAATGCTCAGGCAAAGTTCGATGAGATAGTCGCCAAATGGCAGGACCAGGCACAGAAAATGGAGGATGAAATAAAGAAAATGCAGGAAGAATATCAGCGACAGGAATTAATGCTTTCCGAGGAAAAGCGAATAGAAAAACAAAGACTCATTCAAGAAAAGCAGCAAAAATACCAGGAGTTTTTGGCTTCAATATTCGGGCAGGGCGGAAAGGCGGACCAGAAAAACCAAGAGCTAACAAAACCACTCTACGAAAAAATAAACCGAGCGCTCACTAACATCGCCAATAAATACGGCTACACCGTTATTTTCGACATAAACGGCAGTAGCATAGCATACATTGACCCATCGTTGGACATAACGGACGAACTTCTGCAAGAACTAAAAACGGAAAAGTAAAAATGAAGCTTAAAGAGTTAGCAGAAAAGCTGGGTTTAAAGTTTAGAGGCGACCCCGAAACAGAAATAGAGCGAGTAGCCTCTCTTGAGAGCGCCGATAAAAAATGCGTGTCCTTTTTCACGAATCCGAGGCTTCTAAAGAAACTTCTCACCACCAAAGCTGGTGCGGTAATAATTTCTGAGAAGGATTGCCCAAAAGATGTTGACTTTGCAGCCATTTTTTCCGAGGATCCCGCAGAGAGTTTCAGGCAGGCTATGATAATTCTTAATCCTCCTAAAAAAACCGAGCCTACCATTTCTGAATTCGCAATCATAGCCGATGAGGCTGAGATAGGAAAAGATGTCCGCATAGAGCCGTTCGTGGTTATAGGAAAGTCAAAAATAGGCGACAGATGTGTCATCCACGCTGGTGTAGTGATTGGCGATGGCGTGGAGATAGGCCATGACTGCGAAATCTATCCCAATGTGGTCATCTACGACGGTATAACCATTGGCAACAGAGTGATAATCCATGCTGGGGCTGTTATAGGCTCTGATGGTTTCGGTTACACTCGCAACAAAAACGGTAGATTCAACAAAATACCTCAGCTTGGCAGCGTGATAATAGAGGATGATGTAGAGATAGGGGCCAATACCACCATAGACCGTGCCACACTGGACAACACTATAATAGGCGCAGGAACCAAAATAGATAACCTCGTTCAAATAGGGCATAATGTTATTATAGGAAAGCACTGTTCCATATCGGGGCAGGCAGGGATAGCTGGAAGCACAAAAATCGGCGACAGAGTCATGATAGGTGGCCAAGCAGGAATATCAGACCACATAGAACTTGGCGACGATGTAACCATATACGCACAATCCGGCGTGGACAAGTCTTTCCCATCGGGGATAACTCTTTTCGGTTCACCAGCACGGCGCGCAAGAGAGACTTTAAAGCAACTCGCTGCTTTAAAAAAGCTGCCCGAAATAATAGATAAGCTTACTAAGAAGCAAAATAAATCGTGATAGGCGAATTTTCTTGATGTGAAGGGGAGCCTTAGTTATTATTTTTAATTGCGAGGATTTTAAAGGAGGGAACATGCGAAGAATAATTTATTCGTTAATTCTGGCTTCGGTTTTAATCCTTATTGGTTGCGAAAAACCTGGGGAGGAAAAAATCGAGCCCACAAGAGACGGCACGAGCTGGACTATAATAAGAACATACACAGAATCGATGCCCGAATTAAGCTGCTGCGCTATAGCGAATAACGGACAGTTCATCATAGCAGGCGCTGCAAGAGGATTTTTCTACATATCAACGGATGCAGGGAGAAGCTGGAAGGAAGATAGCATTATTTACATGGACACTCTTGGCTATGGAATCGAATGCATCGATTTTGCCAACGAAAACCTTGGCCTTCTGGGCGGAAAAGCAAGCCTTTTTAGAACCACCGATGGCGGAAACTCGTGGGAGCCCAAAGCTCTCGATATCATAGGAACTCAAACTATAATGGATATCGAATTTATCGATGAAAACACAGTCTACGCATTAACTGGTTCAAGATTACTTGTCTCAAACGACGGTGGGGCGACATGGACAGAAAAAGAAATTAATCTGGTAAGTGAGCTTACGGTCGCTGCACGAAGAATGGCTTTTGCTGACCGAAATCATGGGATAGTAACCACTTCAGGCGAATGGGTCTTCATTACCTCTGATGGAGGTAATACATGGAATGCCGAATCGCTTGCCCTTGAAAACCCGAGCTTCACGGGTGCGACAGCGATAGATCAGGACCACTACTTCATCTGTGGTGATGGCGGCAAAATAATGAAGCGAACTCTTAGCGAAGACAGCACCGAATGGAAGTGGGTGGAGGTAACCACACCTGTCACGACAGTGCTTAACGACATAGCAATAGTCGGAGATGAAGGAATAGCGGTAGGCGATAATGGCGTGGCAATAATAACGACGGATGGCGGCCAAACTTGGGAAAGGACTTACGACCTTAATGTTTTCGGCTCAATGGAAAGGCTCGATGTTATCCCCAACGCTACACCACCTATATTCGCTGTAGCAGGAAACGACCCTATTCGATATGGTGGTGCTCTAAGAATAGGATACGGCGTGGACAACTGGATTCCCGTAAACTTTGGAACTGCAGTCACACTTCTCGACCTGTATTTCTTCAACACCAACGAAGGCATATTCGTCGGCAAAAAAGCAGGAGTTTACAAAACTTACGACGGAGGATACACCCTAATTCAGAGGAAGGTTCCGACAAGGTATGACATAACTCTCGCCAGCGTATCTTTTGCAACTGCTGACGACGGCGTTATAGTGGGCTCTATGGGCAAAATATTCATTTCACACGATAAAGGCGAGACATGGGAAGAAGTGGATACATCCCACATAACAATTAACGGAGACATAACGAGCCTTAACAAAGTTTTGTTCGTGAATACAAATGTTGCTTACGCAGTGGGAACCAACGGAGCAATACTCAAAACCACTGACCGCGGCGAAAATTGGGAGCAACTTCCCAACGATGTTAACGCTGAACTCTTCGGCATGTACTTCTTCGATGAAAACACTGGATTTGTGGTCGGCAGTGGTGGCACGATACTTAAAACTACCGATGGCGGAAACTCATGGGAATTAATAAATTCGCCCACCCCGGCGGCGTTGCGCTCAATTCAATTCACCTCGAACAGCATTGGCTGGATATGTGGCGACAACACCATTCTTAAAACTACAGACGGCGGCAATACATGGGACGCCTACGAAGTTATACCCAATATATTTGGCTACTTCCGAGACCTTGCATTCGTGTCCAATGAAACTGGCTGGTTGGTGGGAAATTTCGGCTACATAATTCACACTGCTGACGGCGGAGAAACATGGTACAGACAGGCTGAAGGCATGACGGAAAACATCCTTTACGCCATATTTGCCCTCAACGAGAACAACATTTGGGCTGTGGGAGAAAATGGAATAGTAATGAAACTTATTCCCGCCGGGATGGCGGCGAAATAGGGATGACCCCTTTTCTTAAAGAACAATTATCAAAAAAAGCGAAAGCCATAAACGAGTGGCTCGATAGGCTTCTTCCACCCCCGGGAAAAAAGCCAGCTATTCTTCATCAAGCATTGCGATACTGTGTGTTTTCCGGCGGAAAAAGACTGCGACCTTTCATGGTTCTTTCCGCATATGAGTGGGCTGGCGGTGACCAATCCAGCAACGAACTTGAGAAAGTTTACCTCGCCGCTTGCGGAGTAGAAGCCATTCATACCTACTCCCTAATACATGATGACCTCCCCGCTATGGATAACGACGACCTCAGGCGCGGAAAACCTACATGCCACAGAGTTTTCGGTGAATCCATAGCCGTTCTTGCCGGCGATGCGCTTCACGCACTGGCATTCGAGTGGCTGGCGAAAACCGAAAACCCAAAAATACCTCTCGAGGTAGCGCAGGCTATAGGAAGTGATGGACTCGTTGCTGGTCAGGTGATGGACATTCTCATGGAGGGAAGACCTATAGATGAGGAGACAGTGAAATACATACATTCCCATAAGACCGCCGCTCTTTTCGTGGCTTCGGTGCGAATAGGGGCAATGCTCGCGGGCGCGAAAAAAGAGGAACTTGACACTTTAACTAATTATGCATATAATTTTGGTCTGGGATTTCAAATAACTGACGACATTCTTGACATAAAAGGAGAAACGAAAAAACTGGGCAAAAAGGTTGGCGCGGACATAGAGCTCGATAAGGCTACCTACCCGAGAGTAATCGGATTGGATAAGTCCTACGAGCTCGCAAAAAAGCTAATAGAGAAAGCAAAAAGTTCGCTTCCAGATGACCATGATAACAGGGTTTTTATAGAGCTCGCTGACTTCATAATAGAAAGGTCATATTGAAATATGAGCATTCTTGATAGAGTAAATTACCCGGAGGACCTTAAATCGCTGACAGTAAGTGAGCTTGAGCAATTGGCTCGTGAGCTCAGGGAGTACATTATAAATTCCGTATCCAAAACTGGGGGACACCTCGCACCAAATCTGGGAACCATAGAATTAACCATAGCATTACTAAGAGTGTTTGACCTTCCAAAAGACAAGATAATATGGGATGTGGGTCATCAGGCTTACGGCTACAAAATTCTTACTGGAAGGAAAAACAGGTTTCACACATTGCGTCAACTTGGCGGGATATCAGGTTTTCTTAAGCGGGATGAGAGCGAATACGACTTCTGGGGAGCAGGACATGCGAGCACAGCTATATCCGCGGCGCTCGGATTCGCCACTCACCGGGACCTCGCGGGCGAGGACTACAATGTTGTGGCAGTGGTCGGTGATGGTTCTATGACGGGCGGATTAGCATTCGAGGGACTGAACAATGCCGGTGCATCCGAACGAGAGATACTCGTTATACTTAACGACAACGCCATGTCTATCTCACCCAATGTGGGCGCACTGGCTAAATATTTCACTAAATTGGTTGCAAGCCGAACATACCAGAACATTAAATCCTACATCTGGAACCTTACAACTCACCTCGGAGAAATCGGTAAAAAACTCCGTTATGTGGGAAGAAAAATAGACGAAGCCCTGAAAACTCTTATAGTTCCAAACATGTTCTTTGAACAACTTGGATTTGAGTACTACGGTCCCGTGGATGGCCACAACATTCGAATGCTTATCACTATTCTTGAGGAAATAAAACCCATAAAGAAACCTAAACTGCTCCATATATTAACTAAAAAAGGCAAGGGCTATACCCCTGCCGAGAAAGATGCTACCACTTATCATGGATTGGGTAAGTTCAATCCGGAGACTGGTGAACCTATAAAGGTCAAATCAACTCCCACATATACGAAAGTATTCGGCGAAACCATGGTTCAATTTGGCGAGCGATACACGGACTTAGTGGCAATAACCGCTGCCATGGAAACCGGGACCGGACTCGACATGTTCCACAAGAAATTCCCCGAGCGATTTTTCGATGTCGGCATAGCCGAGGGACACGCAATAATATTTGGGGGTGCTATAGCAGCTCAGGGAAGAAGAACTGTTGCAGCTATATACTCCACATTTCTGCAGCGAGCTTACGACCCGATAATACACGACATAGCACTTCAGCGCGTTCCTCTTATAATTGCGCTCGACCGCGCGGGCGTTGTTGGCGAGGACGGACCAACACATCATGGAGTATTCGACATCGCCTACTTAAGACACATTCCGGGCATCGTAGTCACAGCTCCAAAAGACGAACAGGAGCTTAGAGACTTGCTTCTTACCGCGCTCGAACGGTTCGACTCTCCATGGACGATAAGATACCCTCGCGGACAGGGATTAGGCGTTAAATTAAGGGAGCCTATCGTTCTACCTTTCGGAAAGTGGGAGGTAATCTCCGAAGGCGACGGAAAACTCCTGATACTCGCTGTAGGAACAATGGTCAACCCTGCCGTAAAAGCAGTGGAAAAACTCGGTATCAAGGCAACGGTGGTAAACTGTCGGTTCATAAAACCCATGGATGAAAAACTCCTTTCCGACCTCTTGGATTCGCACGAGATAGTGCTAACCGTAGAGGAGGGTTGCGCGATCGGCGGTTTTGGCGAGGGTGTAGCCGCTTTCGCTCAGACCCACGGAGTGCCGAAGGAAAAAGTAGTCATTCACGCAATACCAGACAAATTCATCCTGCACGGGAAGCGTGAGGAACTACTTAAAATTCTCGGACTCGATGCTGATGGAATAGCAAATATAATAACAAAAATTTTTGAAGGCACCGAAGCAAAGCTTAAGGGCAAAAGATGACTCAGAAACAATTTATAATAGTGCTTTTAACCGTTTTTTGGCTTCTTTTGGGAACGACTGCGGCACAGAAAGCCCCTTCAAAGAGAATAAAAGTGCCAGCAACTCCCGGAAAACCAATTCCTGCCGAAAACCAAACCGAACAATTGTCACAGGCGGAAAGAATTTGGAAAGAAGCAAACTCACTCATTTTAGCTGGCGACACGACAAACGCCATAAATTCGCTTTTGACGCTTATAAGAACAGCTCCTGATGACTCACTCGCCAAAAAAGCTATATGGTTTATAGGCGAATATAAGCTATCACATAACGATTTTGATGGTTTGATGCGCATACTCAATGGTTATCCCTCAAAGAGCGCTGAGACAGAATTTCTTCGCGCAAGGGTTCTTGAGATGTCGGGAAGATATGGTGCCGCGCTTAAAAAATACCGTGAAATAGAGGTAATATTCGCCGGCACGAGATGGGAGAATATGGCAGCCAAAGCCGCGCTAAGAGTGGCAAGAAACCTTTAGTTACCGCGCCGCGCAAGAAGCGGACACTAATGGAACATGAAAGTTCTCCTTCACATTTGTTGTGCGCCATGTGCTGCATACCCTGTTGAGTATCTCAAAAAGAAAGGAGTTGAAGTAACGGGATTCTGGTACAATCCAAACATCCACCCATACCTTGAGTACAGAAAGAGATTGCACGAGGTGAGAAGGCTTTCCCGAATTATGGATTTTCCACTTGTCGAAAGAGACATCTACAACCTCGTTCCGTATCTGAGGGCGATAATAAATCGTCCAAAAAATGCTAATCGCTGCGATGTTTGCTATCACTTCAGGTTGACGCAAGCAGCCAGATATGCTGCAGAAGCCAACTTTGACGCTTTCACGACCACCCTTCTTTACAGCAAGTACCAGAGGCATGAATCCATAAAAAGGATTGGAGAGGAATTGGCTGAGAAGTTTGGCACAAAATTTTTCTACGCCGATTTTCGAGAAGGCTGGAGCCGAGGACTGAAACTCTCCCGAAAATTCAAATTATACAGACAACAATATTGCGGGTGCATAATAAGCGAACTCGAAAGATTCTACAAAAATGCCGACCTCGTGCTCGAACACTTCGAATGGAAACCGAGACCCAAAAAATCTGTGGAAACAAAGCAGTAAACACACTATTTTTGTTAAAATAATTTTTAGCATTGCTAACTTGCAGATGGAAGGCAGGAAATGGGAAAGAAGCTAAAATCCGTGGGAATATTCGCTAATCTTAAAAAAGGAAGTGTTCAGAACGCGCTCAAAAGACTAATAGAGAACCTTGGTAACACAGAATATCTTATCGAAGAAAAACTCTCCGAGAAATTTAGGGTGGGACCCAAAGCAAGCATAGAGCAGCTAAGCAAAACAGACATGATAATAGTCCTTGGCGGCGACGGAACTATGCTTCTTGCCGCGAGGCTATTCTCAAAATACGGGGTGCCGCTTCTTGGAGTAAACCTTGGTCGGCTTGGATTTCTTACCGAGCTAATGCCCGATGAATTCTCCGAAGCCATACCTCGCATCGTTGACGGCAACTATGAGATCGAGGAACGCATGATGTTACAGGCTTTCGCACCAAACATCGTGAATGAACCTCTTTGCGGACTGAACGAGGTAACCATAGACAAGGGTGGCTCACCTCGGCTTCTATCGCTTAGTGTAACGGTTTCTTGCAGGCTCGTAAGCCATATAAACGCCGATGGTATAGTTATCGCGACTCCAACGGGGTCGACCGCCTATTCAATGGCTGCGGGCGGTGCTATAATGGCGCCCCACACTGATGCTTTCATCATAACCGCGCTGGCACCCTACACGCTCTCCATAAGACCCCTCGTAGTGGGCAGCAAAGAGATAATAGAAATCGAATACAAAACCCACGATAAGGAAAACCTCCCTCACCTTACTGTAGATGGTCAGGTTTGTTTCATACTGGGCGAAAGCGGAAAGGTCATAGTGAAAAGGTCCGAATATAAGGCAAAGCTGGTCAGCTATCACAAACGCACTTTCTACGATGTCCTTCGAACGAAATTAGGCTGGGGACCTCCCCCGCTAACAAGCTTTTGATAAAATATTCATGCAAAATTAGGTCTCCCCAAACCCGTTTTACTCGATAAATAGCAAAGCCAACTTTTTATGCCTAAGTTTCTCGCTGTAAAGCCAAAATTTGACTTGTGAAATTTCTGCTAATGCTGATTTTTAACCTAATGCGCAAAAATAGCAATAATAGCGCGGGATTTTCTTCGAAAAAGGAGAAGTAAAGCGATGAACGACCAGAAAACGGCGATAAAAGCGCGAGGACTGAGGAAAACATTCGGCAGCGTTGTCGCAGTGGACGGGATAGACATCGATGTTAGGGCAGGGGAAATCTACGGATTCCTTGGACCCAATGGCGCGGGAAAAACAACAACGATAAAGCTTCTTACCGGTGTCCTGACCCCCGATGAAGGGGAAATAGAGATACTCGGCGAAAACCTGCACGACAACGAGCTCGCTATAAAAAGGCAAATAGGGGTTGTCCCCGATGAACCCCCAAAGTTGCCATACATAAAAGGGCGAGAATTTATAGAATTCATAGCCTCGATATACAGATGCGACAAAAGTTGCTGGCACAGGCTTGACGAGCTTTGCGAACTTCTAAAAATTGACTATCTTGATGGTTTTATTGACGATTATTCGCACGGGATGCGACAGAAGCTTATCGTGGCTTCAGTCTTGATGCGCAAGCCGAAAGTGCTTTTTTTGGACGAGCCAACGACGGGGCTTGACCCGTATAGTGCTCGTGGTTTGAAGATGATTCTTCGACGCATGGCTGACGAAGGCGCTGCTATATTCTTCACCACGCATATCCTCGAAATCGCAGAGAAAATATGCGATAGAATAAGCGTTATTCTTTCAGGGAAAATAGTTGCCACAGGGTCTATGGATGAGCTAAGGGAAAAGGCGGGCGTGTCAGGTGACCTTGAGCAAGTATTCATGCAGATAACTGGCGCAGACGAAGACGAAATAGCAAGAATAGTCGATGCATTATGAGAGAATTCTGGCTCATAACAAAATTAAGGATAAAGTCATTTTTGCGTGGTTTGCTTCGCACGAGGTCATCGAATGTGGCGATATTGTCTCTCGCGGTAGTCGCCATTTTTGGAATGTTTGCCGCGTTCATGTCCATGTATATCCCGCTTTTTATGGGACTAAGCAAAATATCAACACAGGCTGCCGCCACATCTTTCACAACTCTTATGCTCGTTGTGGCAGTAATGTTCCTGATTCAGCTCACGCCAACCATTTCAAACGAAATTTTTGCGCCCGGCGGAGCGATACATTTTTTCGTATACCTGCCTGTAAAAAGAAGCGTGCTTATCGCATCATCGCTGATAAACTCGTGCGTGTCCGCATTTTTCCCACTTATAATATTTATCGCCATCGCAGCTGCTTACTTAATTGCTTGCCCAACCATCGAGGCGTTAATCGGGATTCTGGCTATCTTTTTCCTGCTCGTGGGAATATCGTTTCTCTCATCCAATGTGCTTTTAAGTTTAGGGCAGCGCGGCAGAACCTCACGGATGGCAAAGTGGGCATTAATGATTAATGTAGTTATATATTTCCTTATCTGGTCTACTGTTACCAAATACATTGGCAGCAACTCCGAATCCGCTCTTAAAGGTCTTGCTGAGCAGCTAATATCAAAGGAGACAAGCGTTATTGGCAGACTTTCTGCCATCGTTACAGACCCGTTGTGGGCATTTATTTCTTTGGGAATTGGCTTTTCTGTGCTCGCACTAAGCGTCAGGATGGCAAATAGTGTCGAGATATCCACCAGCGTTTCTTCCATAAGAGTTCGGGAGCGAAAACGCGCAAAAATAAAGTGGTCCCTGCATAAGTCACCTTTTTTATTCCGCGATTCGGTAGCAGCAATCCGCGACGGTCAAAATTTCTTGTTAATCTTCGGGCCAGCTATATTCCTCGCCATAATGAGTATAGCAATGCCTAACAGGGCGAAAATGGCTTCCATAATGTGGGGTGGAATGATAGCTGTTCAATATGTAGCGCTTATAAGCGCAAAACTTTTCTCGCTGGACACGAAAGCACGAGACCTCTTATGTGCGGCTCCGGTCGTATGGCGCAAAGTCATCATCCAGCGAGCACTGCTTCTGACATCCGTCGTAGCCATAACGCTTATTATCGCGGGATTAATAGTGCAGGAACTCTTAATGCACCCTATATTAACTGTTCAGGCTCAGGCTACGCTTATTATATGTATTTTCTGGGTCTCTTTGTGGGGACAATGGCGATGGCTTACCCACCCTCAACGGGATGCAATACCTCCAAAACAAGCGCTCGGTTTGGTGATGATACTTTACTACATCGTTGTAAGTTTACTTCTCGGGGCAGCGAGCCTGCCACTACTCAAAAGCGAGGGAATACCATATCTAAAAGTCTTCAACGCCGTTGCATGGCTTTCCGTGCTTGCTGCTTTCTTGCTTGCCGGAATTAGCGTTCTGAAGCTTAGGGAGGACAAGATAAAGTATTGGCTCGAAAGGTGAAGGCAAAGCACCGCGAACAACACATTTTGCAAACAAACTTTGAGCCTCTTTTACCCTTGCAATGCTTCCTGACCCTGATAACTTAAGATATGGCGAGAAAAACGATAACCAAGCGCGCTGAAATAGCAGGGCGAAAGCTTTTGATAAAAATCTATGGGTTATTCCAGCCAAAACAAGTTTTCTCATCCATCCCATCTTGCTACAAGCCTCGTAGGATTTTATTTCTGCGGCACGACAGAATAGGCGACATGGCTGTTACAATCCCTTTTTTTCGCGCTATAAAGCGCAAGCTGCCCGATGCCGATATAGGCATATTAGTATCCTTACGCAACAAGATTTTACTTCGTTATGAGCCCGATTATCATCTTATAACCTACCGTAAACGCCCCGACCTGTTTTTCCGCTCGCTTTGGGAGGTGTTCCGTTGGCATCCCGATGTGGTCGTGGACTTGCAGCTAAAGGAATCGGTAACATCAACGACATTCGCCATAGCAAGCCGTGCCAAGTGGCGCGTGAGAATCAAAAGAGATGTAAAGCTGCCGTTTAATGTTTATGTCGATGTTGGCGAATTCTGGCACATTCAGGATGAGATGAGGGCACTTTTTTCCGCGATAGCCCCGATAGATATCGATGAAGTTCCGAAAAGCATAATGCTATCCGAGCGTGAGCGCAAATTCGCAGAGGATTTTTTCTCAAAAGTTAGCGCGCCCAAAGAAAAACTCATTGGACTTAACATTTCAGCAGGATTCGCCGTTCGGATGCTCTCGGCTGAGGACAACAAAAGAATAGCGAGCCACATTCTTCGCCGCGGATTCGTGCCCGTAATACTTTACGAGCCAAGAGATGCCAAAATTGCCCGTGAAATTTGCGATGCGGTTCGCGGAGCATACCTTGGTCCACTTTGCCCAGACATACTTCACGCAGCGGCGATAATCGAAAAGCTTAACCTCATCGTTACGCCCGATACATCCGTTGTGCACATAGCCTCGGGATTCGGCGTGCCCACGCTTGCGCTGTATACCGCCAACGAGTGGAACAGAAGAAGATGGTTGCCATGGGGAGTTAAGTATCGCTGGGTCGCATCAACAGATTACGACTCACTCGCCGGGATAAATATAGATGATATCCTGACAAAATTCGATGAATTAATAATCGAACTTAATCTATAAAAACCTGACAATTTACTTTCTAATTTCAGCATTAAATATCCTGCACAGTTCTTTTACCACAGCCTCGAACCGCTCGTTGACTTCCTTGTCGGTAAGTGTTCTCTCTTTTCCACGGAACACAAAATAGATGCCGATGGATTTTTTACCCGCAGGAATCGGCTTGCCCTCATAGACATCAAAAATTCCCACTTCTTCGGCGTCTTTTGCGAGTTCCTTAGCCCTTGCCAAAACCGTTTGCGCCCGAACCTGTGAGTCGAGTATCAACGCAACATCGCGTCTCGTCGCAGGGAATCGCGAGAATCGCTTATACTGGCTTACTCTTGTAAAGTACGGAAGAAGCGGTCCGACCTCAACCAGCCCGAAGTGCACATCACGACGAAGTTCAAACTTCTCCCAAAGATTTTTTCGAAGTGTTCCAACAAAGCCAATGCTTTTACCCTCAGCAATAAGCTCAAGGGCGGTTCCATCCTCTGCAAAGGGCAAATTTGCCTCCACAAAGTGATACTGAATTCCCAGCTTTCGAAGTATTGACTCAATCGTGCCTTTCACATCAAAAAGGTCAATAGGCTCGTCCTTGCTCCACCATGCTATGGGGTTGCGCATTCCGCCACACGCTAAGGCAAGGTAAAGTTCCTCCTCGTATTGCTCTTTCGCTGCGTAGCCGTAGTCGATCTCAAAAAGCCTGACGGACCGCATCCCTCTGTTAAGGTTTCTTGCCGTCGCAGCTATAAGTGTTGGTAGCGGGTTCGGACGCATAACCGAAAGGTCCTCGGAAAGCGGGTTAACAAGCTCCACAAGCGGTTTTTGCGCGAAAAGTTCAAAGATTTCGCGCCTTCCAAGAGGGTCTGTGAGGGCATCAAAATAGCCAAGTCCCACAAGTAGGTCGGATAGCAACCGTTTCAGACGCAGTATATCCGGCACTTCGACATGAATAAGCCCTTTGGCTTTGAATGAGGGCTGAATTTTTTCAAGTTTGTATATTCGCGCGACCTCTTCAACGAGGTCAACCTCGCGAGTAAGGTCCGGTCTGAATGTGGGCACCCGGAAGGTTATTCCGCCTGCGTTTTCAGCTGCTATGTCAAGCCCGAGGCACACGAGAATTTTTCGCGATTCCTCCCTTGGAACCTTTACACCAAGCAATCGTTCAACCTTTTTGTCCGTCAGCGTGACCAATGCGGGTTCCACTGGTGTGGGGTAAATATCGACAGTTTTGTATATCTTTTTTGCTTCTGCTATGTCCTGCGCAAGCTTTGCTACAATGTCGGACACTACTGGTGGAGCTTGGGGGTCAGTTCCGCGCTCAAACCGTATAGCTGATTCGGTGCTAAGCTCAAGAAGCTTTCTTGCCCGCCTCACGCTGGCAGGTTTAAAATACGCCACCTCGACAATTATGTTTTTGGTTGATTCGTCCACCTCCGTCTCCAGACCACCCATAACTCCAGCTATGGCAACAGGCTTTTTGTCGTCAGCTATTACCATTATCTCCTGCGATAGCGTGCGTTTTTCCCCTTCAAGCGTTGTTATCGTTTCGCTATCGCGAGCCTGCCTGACCACTATCTTTTTTCCAAGCTTATCCGCATCGAAGGCGTGAATAGGCTGTCCGGTCAGCATCATAACATAATTGGTTATGTCAACGATATTGTTTATTGGTCGCATACCAAGCATGGCCAGTTTTCCCGCAAGCCAGGGTGGCGAGTCGGCAACGGTAACACCTTCTATGAGTCGCCCGGTGTATCGCGGACAGTTCTCGGTGCGTATTTCCACATCTACATCGCCAAAACCCTCAAGAACATTTCTTGGCCGAGGGATTACTGGTTCCCAGGGTTTTCCAGTTATCGCAGCTATTTCCCTTGCCAAGCCCCAATGACCATAGCAATCGGGTCGATTCGGTGTTATTTCGAGTTCGAATATAATATCCTCGTATCCGAGAAGCCTTGCCACATCCTCGCCAAGCTTTGTGTCAGGTGGGAGATGATATAGCCTGTCTTTCGGTGCGCCGAGTCCCAGCTCGACCCCTGAACATACCATGCCCTCGCTTTTCACGCCGTCTATCTCGATTATACCTATCTTTTTTTCTCCAAAAATTTTTGCGCCAGGTTTGGCAAAGGCGACCGATATAGCTTTTTGGGCGAGTGGCGCGCCTGTTATTGTTTGATAATTTTTTTCGCCGTCGAAGACTGTGCAAACCGAGAGACCTTCCCGGGGTGTGTTTGTCTTTATTTCCGTTATTTTGGCAGCTACCACGCCAGATATCCACTCCGAGGGTCTTATTATCGACTCCACTTCTGTTCCCGTCATCGTTAGCTCGTGGGCGAGCTGTTCCGGTGTGAGCTCGAACTCGATTAGCTCACGAAGCATGTTATACGAAGCCCGCATTCCAATCCCCTTGATTTTTATTGCTACAAATAATAATTGCAAAATAAACCCTTATCAAATAATATTTGACTATGAACCACAGGCTTCGCATACAGCGGTTCCGACCGAGGGCACGAGGACCGTTCAAATTAAAGACCGCATTGCTTTTTCTGTTCTGGGGCATAGTATTGGGTATAATTATACCAGGACTCCTTTTGACCTTGGCTTACATTCTTTACGCGCCGGAGCTTCCCGACCCGCGGGTTCTTGAGGAATACAGACCTCCGATAGTAAGCAGAGTTTATTCCGCTGACGGTGAACTTCTCGCCGAGTTCGCAGGTGAGAAGAGAATTTGGGTATCACTTGATGATGTCTCTCCGTGCTTCATAAAAGCACTTCTGTCCACTGAGGATAGGAATTTTTATCATCATTGGGGAATAGACCTAAAGCGTATTTTTGGTGCGTTAATAGCGAATATAAGGGCAGGAAGGATTATTCAGGGCGGAAGCACGATAACTCAACAGCTCGCAAGAGACCTTTTCCTGACAAGACAAAAGATACTCACGCGAAAGATAAAAGAAGCACTAACAGCTATAAGGCTTGAGCACAGGTATACCAAGTATGAAATCCTTGAACTATACATTAATCAAAGCTACATGGGCAAGGGGTGTTATGGCGTTCAGGCAGCGGCACAAACATTTTTCGGCAAGGATGCGTCGGAGCTGGGACCTGCTGAAGCTGCGTTTCTGGTGGGTTTGCTTAGGGCACCGTCATACTATCTCAGAGACCCAAGAAGAGCTGTCAGGCGCCGAAACCTCGTTTTAAAGCTTATGGCGAAAAGTGATGTAATGAAAGATGTGTGTCCTATAGATAATCTGGATTCACTTCTTGCCCTGCCTTTCGTTATGCCTAAAAAAGTTCGCGGTGAAAGCTGGAAAGCCCCCTACTTCGTGGACTTCGTCAGGAGAAAAGTTGCGGCAAAGTTTGGCGAGGATGTTCTCTACTCCGGGGGTATAACGATTTATACGACTCTCAACTATAAACTTCAAAAGGTAGCAGAGGACACACTTCGCGGCAGGTTGCGGATGCTTCAGCGGCGAGTCGAGGTGCTTCATCATCCCGACGACCCAGAATACACCATGATGGTTTACGATAGCACAACTGGTGATTCGGTTCGCGTATGGAAGCAGATAAACGGTGCGGTATTCGCGGTTCAGAATGGGACGGGACGGATTCTCGTTATGGTGGGCGGAAAGGACTTTAAACAAAGCCAGTTTAACAGAGTAACGCAGGCTATAAGACAGCCAGGCTCGGCTTTTAAGCCGTTTGTATATACTGCTGCTATCGATAACGGCATGCAGCCGTGTGATTGGATAGACGATGTTCCCGGAGTCTGGCCCAAGGCTGATGGTGGAGAATGGCGCCCTGAGAACTACGATAGAAAGTATCTTGGCAAGATAACTCTTCGCGAGGCGTTGGCGCATTCGCGGAATTTAGCGTCAGTAAGACTTTGTGAGATGGTAGGTCCTAAAACTGTTGTCCAATATGCCCATAGAATGGGGATAACAACTTTTCTTGACCCGGTTCTATCTATAACAATGGGTTCAAGTGGTGTGAAATTGTGGGATATAGTCACAGCTTTCTCCGTTTTCCCGAATCAGGGTGTGAAAATAACCCCTGTAGCGATAGATAGAATAGTCGATCGCGATGGTGCGATTATCTATCGCGAACAGCCAGAGAAAAAGGAGGTCCTGAGCAAGGGAACGGCTTATGTCATGGTATCAATGCTTCAAAGCGTTATAGACTTTGGCACCGGACACGCTGCGAGGCTGTTTGGATTTCTACATCCTGCAGGCGGCAAAACTGGAACAACGAACGACTACACAGATGCTTGGTTCATTGGGTTCACCAAGGACATGACGGCGGGAGTAAGGGTTGGTTTCGACGATATGACATCTATAGGGGAAGGTATAACAGGGTCCCGCGGCGCACTGCCTATATGGACGAAGCTTATGATAGCAGCTCATCCTACATCGCCCACCGAGAAGGATAGTTTCGACATACCGTATGGAGAGGTGGTGTTCCTCGACATTTGCCGTGTCTCACACAAGCTTGCTACCAAGCGTTGCCCAGTGCTTCATGAGGTGTTTCTGCGCAAAAACCCGGTGCCTCACGAATACTGTGATCTTACTCACACTCCCGAGGACACATTGCGCGAGAAGATGTTCTATCAACCACCAACTGAAAGCATTCCTCCTGCCAATATCGACCAGGTGGGTCCAAAAAGGAAAAAGCGGAAAGGACTGTAAAATACCATTTTCTGCGCCGATAAAACCTGTCGTCTAAAGTCCTCAGGCTTTTTATGTGCTTCTTGCTGGCAGTCTCCCTTTAACCAGCATGTCCTACTTTTCGGTTTCTGTGGCAGTTTTTGCGCCGACTTTACTCCTCTTCTTCCGCCAGCTTGTCTCGATTATCATCTCAGCAGCCAGAAGAAGAAGCGCAAGCACCAGCAATGGTCGCGCAAGCTCAACGCCAAATTTGGTCTGAAGAACCTGCTTTTCGATGTTCCCTTCCGAGTTTAACCAAACCACATTTATTCGTTTTTTCTCGGCGGGGGTAAGAGGTTCAAGGTTGCTCTCCTCTGTATTCACATTAGCCGCGAACGCTGAGATAGTGTCGTTCCCCGCTACTATCCAGTATATTCCTGCCTTTGGAAGGTTATCGATTATTACTGTTGCTTTCCCGCCCAAGAAGCGCGGAGCAACAAATTTCGCTCGCCCGTCGGGAAAGATGACTTTAAGCGGCTCGTCGGATTCGTAGTCCTCGAGAGTTTTCAAGCCATTTCCGCCCACCATGTAGCCCACATCGAAAGCTGCGACATCGGACGCCAAATATTGGCAACTCCTGTGAACGAACGGCACGAAAAAGCCCGATAGGATAAGGTTTCCCCACGATGGCTCGGGGCTAAACCCGCAAAGCAATACTCGTCCATCCCCGAGATTAACCTCGGACATCGCTGGCATATCGTTGGCAAAGTGAAGAATCGTGTTGCCTTCATAGGGAACAATCCTGACGATTTTTTTGAAGCCGGCATCCGGGACACCAGTCTCAGCGAAAACGGAAAGTATTGGATGACCAAAGTCAGCTTTGCCGAATCCGACCATGGCAAGCGATGCAGTATCGCCGACAACATCGAGGCTAAGCTGTGGTGAGAATTTCGAAAGAATTTGCTTTAATTTCTCGGAATTTTGCGCAGAAGGTTCGTCAGGCATAACAACAAGTCCACCGCCGCCTGAAACGAATGCCCTAAGCCTTCCAAGGGCTATGTCCGTTGGACTTTTGGGACCTATGTATATCACGATGTCGAATTCCTCGAGGTTTTTTTGTCCGAGTTGTGACTCACTGACCTCTGAAATTTTAAAGAACTTCGACTCTCCCTCTGGAGCGAGCGCCAGCTTTATGTATTGCCTTAACTCAGGGCGACCAACAATAAGCACGCGCACCTGTTTCGGTATCTTAAATGTGAAGTATCGCCTGTTATCCACGAGTGGATTGTCCTCACTTATGGCAGCATACCCCCAGTGCAACCCGCCTCTTTCCACCTGAGCTGAGAGCTTTACATCTATGCTTGCACCAGGGGGAAGTGTTACCGTTGTCTGCGACTTCTTCTCCCCGTCGACAACGAGCCAGCAAAGAAGATTTTCAGCGGGTTTTTTGCCGTAATTGGTAAGTCTTACAGATAGCTCGAAAGGTGTTCCTATCTCAAGAAACTGTGCAGGAAATTCCACTTTAGTTATGGCGCGATTATCGGTTCTATCAGGCGAAAACGGGAAAACATAAACTCTCATATTGTCAGGATGGTGAATGACTCCTTTTCGCCAGCCGATTGCGCAATCGTCGGTGAGCAGATATATCTCGTAATTCGGTGCATGGTAGTCCCCAAGAATTTTTACAGCATCTTCCACGGCTTTTGAGATATTTGTGCCCTCGTCAGAGATGGTTACAGTATCTATTATTGCGGACAGGTTAGCAAAAAATCGGCTCGGCTTGGGCGTTAGCCATCGCACTTTTTCAGAAAATGTTGCTACGGCGGCAGCATCGCCCTCGCGCAGGGTGCTAAGAATCTTTTTCGCGACCGATTTCTCGTGTGCGAATACATCGGCGCTGCCGAGAGTGGCTGATGTTGAGTAGGAATTATCAATTAGTATTGCCACGGCTGTTCTCTCGTGCGCACCTACCCCTCCGAAATGAACACCTTTTATTGCTGGTCGTGTGAACGCCGCTGCGATAAAGAACACGGCTAAAGTCCTTATGATTAATAAGATCCATTGGCGAAGTTTTATTCTTCTCATCCTTTTGCGCTGTATCTCCTCGAGGAATCTCAGGTCCGAAAACGGTTGTTTTTTCAGTTTTCTGCGCGAGAAGAGATGTATGAGTATCGGCAACGCAGCAAGCGAAAGAAGCGGCAGCAAATATGAATTGATGAATGTTAACATAGTTTATTCCAGATTAAAGAATTTCTTCCATTCCTTTATTTCTTCTTTTGAGCTCGGCGGAGGCGGTTTTTCTGCTTCTGTCTCCGCCGTTTTCGACCCCAAAGATATTAGTTTTGCGAATCTTTCGCAACTCATAGTTTGCGCACCAGCCTGCCTGCATGCTCTTATAACCTCTTTGTCAGACGAAACCACAGTTATTTGGCGTGGATTTTCGGCTTTCTGAACCATTAGGATGATGTACTGGTCGGCGTCGCGTGTTCTGGTAGCGTAAGTAACCTTTGCGCGTCTGCCTTTGACTCGCTTGTTGGTAACCGTGCCTTTAACGGAGCTGTCGAGAACTATTTCAGCATTTATCGAGGGATGTCTCGCAATGTAGGCGTCAACAGCATTAACCAGTTCCGCCACTCTGCCCCGTTCATGTGGTTGTAGAAAAAAGCTATCTTGAGTGAAGATAAAATTGTGTCCATCAATCAGGTATTTCATTCTTTATTTTCTTTATTATTTCTGATGTTGAATAGCCCTCTACAAGTGGTATTCTCTCCACTTTTCCGCCCCATCCCATTACTTCTTTTGCTCCTACTATCTCGTCTATCTCGTAATCAGCGCCTTTAACAAGAATGTCGGGTCGAATAGCAAGAATTAGCTTTATGGGCGTTGGCTCATCGAAAGGTATCACAGCATCAACGAAGTAAAAGCACGCAAGGACATACATTCTTCCCTCAAGGTCTATTATCGGTCTTCCCGCGCCTTTAAGCCCTCTAACGCTTTTGTCGGAGTTAACACCCACCACGAGGAAGTCGCCAAGCTGACGAGCTTTGTACAAGTATTCGCAGTGCCCACAATGAACTATGTCGAAGCAACCGTTGGTAAAAACTATTTTTTTGCCCTGTTCGCGCAGGCGCGAAAGCACCACCTTTAAGTCATCAACATTTCGATAAATTTTTCCCTCTGGTGAATCCATAATTCCTCGCAAATTCCATTGTAATAATATAATGTTTTTTTAGATAAATGGTATTTTAGCTTGTGAAAAGTTAACTTTTTTGACATAAATTTCTGTAAACCGTTCTTTTCAAAAGGAGGTCTATAATAG
>JAGGRZ010000020.1 GCA_021159335.1 bacterium | reverse complement strand
CAGGGAACAATGTTGATGCAGCATTGGATGAGATTATAGGGGATATGTATTCGGGCAATGGTGATATTAATCACAGTCTGCAGCGGGCATATGAGGATGGTGCGACGATAAATCTGGACGGGACTGTGGGTTCGATAAGAATAAATGATACCAATGACAAGGATATATTGTTTGTTAAAGAGAAAGTAAGTTCTTCTTCGCCTCGTTATGCTATAAGGTCTGATTTTGACCTCGCGGGGAAGCTTCCGAACAGCACATCAGGTAGCAATGCGATATCGGGCTGCATTTGGGATAACCAGAGTAGCTGGAATAAGCGTGCATTGGGTGCGATAGGTTCGGCGATACATACAGTTTCAGGTGGTGTTACATATGACGGTTATTCGGCAGTTACGGGTTCGTATTTCACTACGACCTCGAATGATACGGTAGCTGGTGCGTTGGGTTCATGGTTGGATGTTACTGTTGGTGCGACGACTACTCATCTTTACACTGGAGTTCGTGGTTATGTTGATGCTTCACATCGTGGGTCATCAGATTATTATGCGGGTTACTTTGACGGCAGAGTTAGGATTAATAGCTACCTCTATGTAGACACCATTGATGTTTCCCAGCGGACTGATACAGTGATTGTAGACGATGACCTCAAGGTTGTCGGTGACCTCTTGGTTACTGGTTCTATAGCTGGTTCCTACATAGGCGCTATGGATACTATCTGGGCTAACTTTACTGACGGTAAGAGCCATACTACCGACACAATAGTTGCGTATGACCAGTTCAAGGTTTATGGGGAATTGATAGCTGATTCTATCCAAGCTGTAGGAAATGTCGTGGAAGTTAAGGATAGCCTGCGTATACTTGGAGATGTTAATGTCCAGGGTGACCTGTTCGCAGATAGTATATACGCAAGAGATGACATTGTTGCAGCGAATAATCTTGATATTGGTGGTAATGCTAATATTGCCGGTCATGCGGTGATTGATGATTATCTGACAGCTGACAGCGTTTACTCGAGCGGCAATGTGGTAGCCAACAATAACCTCTATGTAGGCGGTCATGCTGACATTGTTGACTATGTGAACACAGACAGCATCTACGCCGGTGACGATGTGGTAATCAACGCGACAGTGTTCGTTGATACGATAACTGGTGAGGATCATGATACAATTACGGTTACCAACGACTTCAAAGTTAATGGTGAACTCATAGTAGATTCGATCCAGGCAGTTGGCAACTCCGTGGAGATAGATGATAGCCTGATTGTGCATGGTGACCTTACAGTGGATGGAACCATTTATAACCATAACATCTCTATTGATACCCTATTCGCCGGCGACCTCGGCACAGTTACCGATACGATTTATGCTTGGGATAACTTCTTCGTCCATGGTGAGCTTATAGCGGATTCGATTCAGGCTGTGGGTGATGTAGTTGAGATTGATGACAGCCTGCTTGTACACGGAACGGTTTCTGCTGATAGCTTGTATACAAATAATGGAATCCATGTTGGTGGTAGTGCTGATGTAGCTAATGATCTAACTGTAGGAAGAGACGCTACGATAACTCGTGATCTGACTGTTAACGATGACGCTACCATAAACGATCACTTGACAGTTAACGGAATATCAACATTTAATGATGATGTGTCAATAACTGGTAATCATAATCTATCGGTTTCTGGTGATGTCAGCGCAAACGACGGTACATTCACTGGTGCATTGAGCGCTGGGAGTGCTAGTATAACTGGAGCAGTTACTGCTGACAATGTAGCTACTACTAATCAGATCACTGCAGGAACATATCTCACAGTTGGTACTTATCTCCAAGTGGGTGCACATCTCCAGGTAGCATCGTATGAGACTGTTGGTACATACCTTGCCACTGGTCAGGAGATTCGCTCTCATGGTGGAATAAGCCTTCCGATAAGAACAGTCAACTCGAATGTAACTCTAACTGCTACCGACTACACGGTACTTGCTAATGGAACGATAACTATCACTCTGCCGGCTGCGTCAAGCTATCCTGGAAAGGTTTATGTGATAAAGAATATTGGAACTGGTACGGTGACAGTTAGCCCATCCTCGGGTACTATTGATGGTGCTTCCTCCAAGACGCTCAGCTCCCAGTACTACAGCATAATGGTACAGAGCGACGGCAGCAACTGGTACATCATCTCCGAGAAGATGACGCCGTAATGGCAAAGCTGTAATAGTCCTCCCGGGGGTTCTAAACGCCCCCGGGGGGATTTTTTGAAAGCTGGTTTTGTAACGTAGTGTTATTTGAAAATTAGCGGATTTTGAGAATAGATTTAGTGATTATGTTTTTAGATGATAATTGAAATGATACACATGGGGAGGAAGAATGATGCGTAAGTTGGCGATAGTAACAATGATTTTGTTAATTTCGGGTTTAATATTTGCTCAAGCTACCAATCTTAAGATATTCTGGGACTCTTTTACGAATGGTGGTTACGAAGGAACTCAAACCCCTATGTCCGGGGGAAATTTATATGTTAGAGCTACTGCTCTTGGTCGAGGTGCGGCAAGCAGCGATATGATGACAGGAACAAATATAGTCGCATATCCTGGCTATAGATGGATTGACCTCGACCTTAGGGCACCTATATCATGGATCGATTCTATGGATACCATTTCGGAGGACCCTTTTTGGCTGGTTTCCTGGGACGCTGTTGATACAACCATTGAGGATGGCGAGGGTTGGGGCGTTTGGCTTTATACTGTTCAATATGCCATAAATGATACAAGCACATGGTTTACTTGGCTTGATTCCACATCCTTTACCGATGCATACTTTGGTCCCTTCAGCCCAGTTAATGTGTCCTCTCACCCTAATGATACCTTTTACTTCAGGGTTAGAGCATATGACTATGCCACCAACGCTGAAACACTCAAGTTTTATGAAGCGTGGGTTGTTTATCAACCCGGAAGCCTTGCGTTTTCCATTGTCAGTGGAAATCCATTCTCAAAGCCAGATACATTCATTATAGGTTGGAAAGCGCCATATGATACTGTTCATGTGCCATATTACGCAGACGCTGATACAATAATTAGTATGGAAGATACAGATATGGTCGTTCTTCAGAACGACGGCACCGATACTCTGCAGATTCATCTTGCTGCTGGAACATATGTGTGGGATACAGTTTCTCATAAGAATTTATGGGTTCTTGGGACCAATGGAGGAACCGACACATTTGGATTGCGTGCTATACTTAACGACGATGATACTGTTCCTTCGCCTAATGCGTTTACGGCGACCCAGACTGCATTAACATCTGCGTTTGCTTCTGCTGCGGGTGCAAAGTTCGGTCCCAGTGATGGAAAGCTTATGCCAAATGTCTCGGGTGCCGATACTTCGGCGTTTAGAGAAAATCTCTGGATTCAGGTTTATTTGCCCAAGTGGAGCACAACATATGGGCAGACAGGTGTTGATAGGTTCTTTATCAAGGTTAAGGCTGTGGAGGCTACACCGTGATGTTTTATTTGACGGACTTGCATTAGCACGAATAACAGCCCGCCTTTGCGAAAAGCATCGGCGGGTTTTTTATTTTCATTAAAAATTTGCAGGTTGGCAAAACAGGAGTTAAACAATGGATAGTGCGGGGAGAGATAAATTGGGAAATTTTGAGGGCGAACATAGCAAAAGAGGTGTTGATGGTGAAGAAATAAAGGATTTAAGCAATATCGATGATTTGCGCGCATGTATAAAAAAAGCGCTTGATGACGAGAAATTACTCGAGCAGATGTTTACACTGCTTAAAACAGGCATTGAAGGGCGGAAAGGTAGCCTGTATATCCCGGAGCTTGGTGTTACCTATGATTTTCTCGCACAGTTGCTGGATAATGTCAAGGTAGGAATAGTTATTTTTTCAAAGGATGGTAAACCGTTGTTTTCAAATTCCACAGCTCGGCAAATGCTTGGCATAAGCGCTGACTACGCTGGAAAAGGAGTGATTCCACCTCATCTTGAGAAATTCTTCCACGAAGAGTTTATGGAGAAGCTTTTCAAACCTGCTATAGAAGCCGGTTCTCCTGTAAAAGGTGTTCTTAGGTGCGAAATGAACGGGAAAACCTTGTATCTTGATGGTGTAGTTTCGCCTTTGACGATCCTGGGACAGGAAAAGTGTTTTATAGTGGGGTTCATTGATGTGACCGACTTATATGATCTCAGGACAAAATTCGAGCAAGCTTCACGAGAATGGGAGTTGGTTTTCGACAGCATTTCTTCAATGATAGTGTTTGTCGATAACGAATACAAGATCTTGAAACTTAATGCGGCTGCCCATGAACTCGCAGGCAAAAAATTTAAAGACGGTATGAAGTGTTACGAGCTTTTCCATAATTTGTCTGAACCGCCT
>JAGGRZ010000019.1 GCA_021159335.1 bacterium | reverse complement strand
CCGTTGGATGGCGTTTTCCTGAGAACCAATCCATAGAAATGGCACGGAAGGCTGTTGATTCGTGTTTCTGGCCACTTTTCGAGGTAGAGTATGGGGAGTGGAAACTAAATTATAATCCTGAAAAAGCGGGCAAGAAAATACCTATTGAGGAGTGGATTAAGCCGCAGGGTCGATTCCGTCACCTTTTCGCGCCGGAAAACCGACACATAATAGATGAATTGCAGGCATGGGTGGATAAAAATTGGGCTCGTTTAAAGAAACTTGCTGGGGTTGAATAGTTGGCTCCATTCTGCTCGAGCCGTTTTGTTTTTCGCTTGGGGTCGGCGTTAGCCGACCTTTTTATTTTCCCCAACGATTTATGGAAATTTCTGATTTCAACAAAATGCTTGATATAAAGCCATACATCATTAAGCTATAAGGAAATGAGACGAAAACGCAGTATAATTCGCATAAAGGGATACACCATATCGTCTCCGTCCGTTGTTATACTTATGATTTTGTCCATTCTCGTGCTTTCCGTGCTTTTCGTTATAACGGAGACTATAAGGCGGCAGATGCTTGAGTACAATCAGCGTATTATGCGTACATACGGCAAACTTCTTCAGCTTACGATATCGAGGTCCGTTGAAACGCCTGAGTTGAGTATCCTTTTCGATGAGTTGATTCTCAAGTCTAATTTTCCCTTGGTTTACGCTGATGCGAACGGTCAACCGATTTATTGGCGCAACCTTTCCGTCCCCGACAACGACACATCCGCGGCAGCAAAGAAAAAAGTAAGGAAGTGGATAAAAAGGCACAGCAGGCGTTATCCACCTATCCCGGTAAGAATCCCGGAAACAAACAAGGCTATAGCATATCTTTACTACGGTGAATCTCCTATAGTAAATTGGCTCAGGCTTACTCCGTGGCTCGTCGCTGCCATAATAGCTTTCATGTTTTTCGTTGGAGCCATGATTTACGGCAAAATAAGGCGCTACGAGCAGCAAAATATTTGGCTTTCTCTCGCCAAAGAAGCCGCGCACCAACTCGGGACCCCTACCTCGTCTCTTCTCGGATGGCTTCAGCTTATGCGCGACGAACTTGAGGACGGCGCAAATCCAACTGAACTGAAAAAAATAGTCAGCGAAATGGAAAGAGACATTACCAATCTCTCAAGAATTGTAGTCAGATTCGGGCAGATAGGAAGCACCCCCGAGCTTGTGGCGACTGACCCCGTTGAGCTTATAAAAGATGTCGTGGGTTACCTAAAACAGCGGATACCACAGTTACGAAAGAACATAGAGCTAATAGAACACTACGACCCGGTACCGAATGTTAATGCTAACAAGCTTCTGCTTTCGTGGGCACTGGAGAACCTTATTAAAAATTCGGTTGAGGCTATTGGTCCGAAGGGGGGAACCATATGGGTTGCCACGCGAAGAAGTCTTGATGGCAGTGAGGTTCACCTTATTGTTAGCGATACCGGAAAAGGTATTCCAGCATCCATTCAGAAGGAGATTTTTTCGCCCGGTTTCTCGACTAAAAAGAGGGGGTGGGGAATGGGATTATCTCTTGCGAGGAGAATAGTTGAGGATTATCACCATGGAAGGCTGTTTCTTCTCGAAAGCAAACCTTATGAAAAGACAACATTCATAATAGCGCTACCCGTTAAAAAGCACCGCGCCAAAAAGAAAAAAGTCACATAAGAAATTCAACACCTATTATGGCTCTTCTGCCTTTTGGGCGTATAGGCTGCGTTTCGGAAAATATGTAACTCCAGAACAAACTGAATTGGCCACCATAGCCGTATGCATTGACCGATAGTCTGCCTATAATGCGATTGTATACTTTGCCTTTTCTGTTGTGCCAGAATTCTGGATAAAAGCCTGCCTCGGCGGAGAATTTTTTAAATCTTGCGAACGATAGGTTTAGTTCGGCGCCGAAATGTGTTGCGAGGTCGTGTTTGTATTGGAACCAGCTCGGCGATGATAATTTTGGGAAAAAGCCAAAGTAAACCTGCCAGTAAATTTTTGGTTTAAAGTCGAAACCCGTTTCGGTTTGGAATTCGTTTAACCTCGCTTGGACGGAAAAATTTCTGGGGCAAAGCGCTAACTCGAATAAGTTCCAGATGATAGTAGGTTCTGTTTTTCGGTCAACCTCGTGAAAGCAGTCGTGATACCATGTGAATTTCAACCTGAATTTATCCTGCTGAAATACGATGCCGGCATCAAGGGAGTAATGCATGTCTCTTGGGTCAAAAATAACCTCCTCGCATTGGTAACCCATACCGGTCCAGATGAGCGCTTCTGGAACAAGTATTATAGCGTATTTTCCCAAACTTACGCTAATGAAGTCCACATTTGCGCCGAGAAACCCGCCGGTAAAATACCTGTCCGTTCGTGGAATATAACGAATAAGGTTTCCCTTGGCATGCCAGACGATCGGAAGTGATATTTCAACACTAAGGCTAATGCCAACGAGCAATGCGACGAATACTACTACTTTTCTCATTTTAATCCCGCCTTTTGAACCAGTATGTGAACTGCAGGTCCAGAGCGGTATATCTGCTTAGCGTCCTTAGAAACTTTATATCACGCCATTTTGAAAGTTTGTCCGCCCCGAACCTCATTATGTCAAATCCGATCGTGATACCAAAAAGGTTTTTATCTATTCCAAAACCATTGGTGTCGTCAAGTGAGCTGCTGAATCCAAGATAAAAGTATTTCTTTGGTCTGACAATAAACTCGACTTTGAATATCGAATAGTTATCAATATGTCCGGGAACATATTTGCTTTTAGATTTGTAGTAATGCGTTATTCGTTCCACATATCTACCGAGGGCATCCCATCGCCTTACCCCTATGCGCACATCCACTGGGATTGATGGGTATCTATACTTTGCGTACCAGAATCCTATTCCGGCTACATTAGCGACCTCATCCATAATGGAAAATCCCCATTTGCGCTGGAAATCCGATGCATCAAAAATCTCTACGGCTGTTAACGCTATGAATGTTAAGGCCATTGAAATATACGGGCGGTCGTCTCCGAAGAAGTGCTTGAAAATCCAGTAGTGATACTGAGTTAATATGTCTCCGGTCCAGAAGTGCCACGCTTTGTCCTCAAAATAATGCTCT
>JAGGRZ010000018.1 GCA_021159335.1 bacterium | reverse complement strand
TGGTGAGAAGAATGAACAGGGTGGGTGTTTCAGAAGAACTTAGTAGTGTGGAAACGAATTCAGTTCAAAATCGCAGGGGGTGAAGGAGATGTGTTTCAGAAGAACTTAGTAGTGTGGAAACCCGAAATCTTTCGATCCTAATCCATGCGTGATATCAGTTTCAGAAGAACTTAGTAGTGTGGAAACCAAACTCTTGCTGCAATTTTCCTGAAAAGATAAGGAGTTTCAGAAGAACTTAGTAGTGTGGAAACTATCTCGAACATCACCATCGGCTACTACTCTTTCTGTGTTTCAGAAGAACTTAGTAGTGTGGAAACTTCCAATTGTCCTCTCTTTGAAATTCATAATCATAAGTTTCAGAAGAACTTAGTAGTGTGGAAACTCATTATCCCTCTCACATACCCCTTAATGGCGTTCCGGTTTCAGAAGAACTTAGTAGTGTGGAAACTACCTGGTAATGAAGGCGGCTTCTTCTCAGTTGTCTGTTTCAGAAGAACTTAGTAGTGTGGAAACTTGGAAATGGTACGGTGAAGAGTGGTATAATTAAGCTAAGTTTCAGAAGAACTTAGTAGTGTGGAAACACGTGATAAATATAGCTTCAGATATAGCTACTGAAGCGTTTCAGAAGAACTTAGTAGTGTGGAAACTTTGTTCGGTCTTTGAAGTGGTAGGTGCGTAATATTGTTTCAGAAGAACTTAGTAGTGTGGAAACTTTGTTCGGTCTTTGAAGTGGTAGGTGCGTAATATTGTTTCAGAAGAACTTAGTAGTGTGGAAACTTTGTTCGGTCTTTGAAGTGGTAGGTGCGTAATATTGTTTCAGAAGAACTTAGTAGTGTGGAAACTTTGTTCGGTCTTTGAAGTGGTAGGTGCGTAATATTGTTTCAGAAGAACTTAGTAGTGTGGAAACACCGCATCTCTACGAGATCGAACATACCGTCCTTTACGTTTCAGAAGAACTTAGTAGTGTGGAAACTCGAATAGCCATAATCTCGTTCAGCAATTAATGCCACAGTTTCAGAAGAACTTAGTAGTGTGGAAACCTCAGAATCTCAAGTGATGTATGCGGATTCGCAGGTGTTTCAGAAGAACTTAGTAGTGTGGAAACAAACGTATAAAAGAAGGATTGGATTTAATCCCTATATCAGGGTTTCAGAAGAACTTAGTAGTGTGGAAACTCTTTGGATATCTATCTTCTGGGGAAATTATATAGCGTGTTTCAGAAGAACTTAGTAGTGTGGAAACGTCTTTCTAACTCTTTTGATTGCCTATAAAATTGATTGGTTTCAGAAGAACTTAGTAGTGTGGAAACAGATTCATAAGCATGAAAAAATAAAAAGTTAAAGAACGGGTTTCAGAAGAACTTAGTAGTGTGGAAACATAAGAGCAATAAAGAATAGAAGGAT
>JAGGRZ010000017.1 GCA_021159335.1 bacterium | reverse complement strand
TCAATGTAAACGATACGCCATGGTGCCCAAAGTCGCTTCATTGATACTCCCTTTCATTTTGCACGATAAATTCTATAGTAAAAAAGCAACAAAAAATAAAGTCAAAACAATTAAAAATCGAATTTCATTAACTAAACATATTAATTAATAAATTTCTCGCCACCGGTAGCACTCCCCTTGGTTCAAACTGTTTCCCCTTAATCACCCGCTAAGCTTTAACGCAAGCCTCGCTATGATCCACAGAAGTATCGCGCCGCAAAGGGCAAAAATCATCCAGAAAAGCGGCTTCGGATAACGAGACCTATCAATCCTGCCAAACTCGACATACTTTTTGGGTTTATCTTCGGGTTTTCTGCTTAATGAAATTCGTTTATGTGACCTTATTATTCGAACCATTCTACGATAAAAATAATCCATTGAAAATTCTTACGAAAGGCATAATCCAAACAGAAAAAATATTAATGTTGGTCAACCCGCCAAGAAGTATCAAGACCAAAAGCATCATCGGTCCATTACGCTCGAGGAATGCTTCGGTTTGGGGGTCAACCTTGGCAAGACCGAAAAGAACCTTGGAACCATCAAGCGGCGGAATAGGAATAAGATTAAACATCATAAGGATAACATTTATGTCCATCGTGTAAACGACCATGTAGAAAAGCACTCTCGATGATGTTCCTAATATCACGAGAAGTTTTGCCAGAAGCCCTGCCAACACAGCTAAGATCAGGTTTGCCACCGGACCAGCAGCAGCAACGAGAACCATGTCTCGCCTTGGATTCCGAAAGTAGTACGGATTAACCGGCACAGGTTTCGCCCACCCAAAGTGAAACAAAAAAAGCATCACGGTGCCTATCGGGTCAAGATGCGCAAGGGGGTTGAGCGTAAGTCGTCCCGCACGAGCCGGTGTCGGGTCACCAAGTCTGTACGCCACATAACCGTGTGAAAACTCGTGAAAACTAAGCGCCAAAAGCAATCCCGGAACCCATAATATCAAATTGGCAAAACCACTCATAGAAAAACCTCCAGAAGGGAAAATAAGTATTTACGCTTATTTGTCAAGAAGTGGAGGAAAGCATTGCCTGAACCAACCTACTCCCATTTCTTCCGCCATTCAGCCAGAATCTGTAGAGCCTGAAGCGGAGTTATGTTATCGAGATCAAGTTTCCTAAGCTCAACCACTAATGGATGAAGCTCAGGGTCAAAAAGGGAGAGTTGGTAGCCCGCATATTTTTCCGTTCTGGGCTTCTTGCCGCCTATGCGTATAACCCCTTTTTTAGGCGTTTCACCGGACTCAAGTACTTCAAGTATTTCTTTTGCGCGAACCACGACATCATCAGGAACACCAGCAAGCTTTGCAACCTGAATCCCATACGAATCGTCGCAGCCACCGGGGACTATCTTGTGCAGGAACACTACTTTCCCGCCTCGCTCCCTTACGGCGACTTGAAAGTTTTTCACCCGCTCAAGGTAGTTGGCTGTTTCGGTCAGCTCATGATAATGGGTTGCAAAAATCGTCTTGGCACGATGTCCTTTAGTGTTATGCAAGTATTCCACCACCGCCCAAGCGATAGCAAGCCCGTCAAATGTGCTCGTGCCTCTGCCGATCTCATCAAGTAGAACAAGAGAATTTTCTGTGGCGTTGTTCAGGATATTAGCGGTTTCGAGCATCTCAACCAGAAATGTCGACTGACCATAAGCTATGTAATCCACAGCGCCAACACGGGTGAAAATTCTGTCCACTGGCGTTATGTGCGCACTCTCAGCAGGAACAAACGAACCTATCTGCGCCATAAGCACTATTAACCCATTCTGGCGAAGGTAGGTGGATTTACCAGCCATGTTGGGACCAGTCAGAATTATTATCTGCGTATCGCCGCCTATGGAAAGGTCATTAGGCACATAAGCATTCCTTCCCATGATGTCCTCAAGCACAGGGTGCCGACCGTCCTTAATATTTATCTTTCCATCGTCGGAAATAACGGGACGGGTATAGCGCTTTTTCTTGGCGATGTGGGCAAAATCAGCCAGAACATCGAGCATAGCGACAGCCTGCGCCACATCGGAAATCTCGCTCGCCACTGCGGAAAGTTCTGCAACAAGGCTCAGGAAAAACTCCCTTTCGATGTATTTTATCCTCTCGTCAGCAGCAAGAATTTTGTTTTCAAGCTCCTTAAGCTCAGGCGTTATAAAGCGCTCGGCGTTAACAAGCGTTTGCTTTCTTATAAAGTCGGGTGGAGCTTTCCTTGCCTGCGCTTTGGGAATCTCAATATAATAGCCGAAAACTTTATTGTATCCGATACGCAGCTTGTCGAGTCCGGTTCGCGCGCGCAACTTTTCAACCATGTTCCTTATTGCTGAATCTGAGTCGGCTTTAAGAGAACGCAGCTCATCGAGTTCAGGTATGACACCAGGTCGAATTATACCTCCCTCATTGATAACGGCAGGCGGATTAGCTACTATCGTCTCCTCGATGCGCTTTCTCACATCATCGTGAGGGTCAAGTTTTTCTCGTATTTTCGCAAGAAGCGGCGAATTGAATACCTTTAGTTCGCGAATTTTACCGACAACTTCAAGGGACTTCGCCAGCGCAACGATGTCGCGAGGATTTATCTTCATGTTACCGAGTTTCCCCGCAATGCGTTCGAGGTCACCCATTTGTTCGAGATATTCGCGAAGTTTAGCAAGTAGCATCCCCGACTGGACAAGCGAGTCCACCGCATCAAGGCGCTCTATTATCATTTGCCTATCCGTGAGAGGCGACAGAATCCATCGCCTGAGAAGCCTTGCACCCATGGGAGTTTTCGTCTCATCGAGAGTCCAGAGCAAGGTGCCATACTTCGTTCCATCGCTTATGGAGCGCACAAGTTCAAGGTTCCGAATGGTGTTTCCGTCGAGACGCATTACATTGCCGGTGGGGGCGCGGCCTATCTTCTTTATGTGGCTTAACTTGCCTTTTTTCAAGGATTTAAGATAAGCAAGAACTGCACCTGCAACGGCTATCTCGTTACTCGAAAGCTCCCCGAAGCCCTCGAGACTCACCGTTCCAAAGTGCTCGGTAAGAACGCGTTCTGCATACTGTCGCTCAAAATTCCACGGCTCAAAAAGCGTTATCGCAACCTTGGGAAACCGCTCCTTTATGCTCCTCAGAATTGGTTCTGTTATGTCGTCGGGCAGAAGGATTTCGCTCGGCTCAAGTATCGCCAGCTCGTCAAGGAATCTTTGCACCGGAATAGTATTAGTAAAAAACTCCCCAGAAAGGACATCGACGGCGCAGATGTGAAACACATCACCACTGGGAAGCACCCCCACCAAATACTGATTTCTATCACTTTCCACGCCTGCATCAACGGTTATCGTTCCGGGCGTCATAACCTCGATAACATCGCGTTTCACCAGCCCTTTAGCCTTTTTGGGGTCCTCAAGCTGCTCGCATATCGCCACCCTGTATCCAGCTTGAAGCAATTTAACCAGATAACGCTCAAGCGCGTGATGAGGTACACCGGCAAGTGGTGTTCGCTCGGAAAGCCCATGGTTGCGCGATGTAAGCGCTATGCCCAGCACCTTAGAAGCTATCTTCGCATCCTCGTCGAAAAGCTCATAGAAATCCCCCATCCTGAAAAGCAGAAGCGTGTCAGGATAGCGCTCCTTTATAGCGTAGTATTGGTCCATAAGGTAGGTTTTGCGCTTTTTCGCAACTTTTTCGTCCTTTCCGGGCATAGGATAAAAAATAGTATTTTTGAAAATATAAGACAAAAAATAATATGTGTCAGTAAAAGAATTGTGGAGGAAACATATTAAATTAAAATGCATTTATTTGCTTCGCAATTTTCCGACAAATTGCTTTTCACGCCCCGTAAAGATGTTCCTCCTCGAGTTTCCCGCCAGTAAGCCGCGAT
>JAGGRZ010000016.1 GCA_021159335.1 bacterium | reverse complement strand
AGGGGGGTGAAGGGAGGGGATACAGGACTGAACTAACGGGCAAGGATGAGCTTTTTGATGTAATGCTTTTTACCTATTGATATTCTCACCATGTAAACACCACTCGGCATCGTTTTCCCCTCATCATCTGTGCCGTCCCAGATTAGCTTATGGTAGCCGCCGGGGAGCATATTGTTCTCAATAGTTCTTATGAGCTTGCCCGATATGTCATAGACATCGGCTTGGACATGCGCTTCGCTGCCCAGCCATATGGTCATTACTGATTTGGCGTTGAATGGGTTAGGGGCAAAGTCTGTTAATATGGGTTCAGCAGGCTTAATTTTGCTGTTGAGCACCACTTTGTGGGCACCGAGCGAAAGATATGTCTTTCCTGATGCAGGTTTTCCATCTATCATGAGCGAATAACAAGCCTTCGGGTTTATTTCATATTCGCCGTCCTCAAGAACCACCAGTATCCACTCACCACTTGTGGCAACAGCTTTGGCAGGAATGTCGTTATAATCAATATATGCTTTGTAGTTGGCTGGTTTATCCGGCGTTGGCGGCATGAATGCTTCTTTTATGCCTTCTCCGAGCATGAGTTTCAGCGTGAGGTCATCCTTCGTTATCGTTGCTACTGTCTGTGACTTTGCCGATGTTTTCGTTCCGCCGCCATGACCTCCGCCGGGCAAATATAACCTTGCGCCATCAACATTGGAGAGCACGAAATATGCGAGACCGGGAATGAGATTATCCGTTCCGACATATGTTCCGGAGGATGTGTCGAAATACCATGCGTGATACGGCATACCTATTATAGCACCGTCGGGGACATCGTCGGGGTCGGTAAAGTTTACAGGGTCGTAGATGGTTCCTATAAAGTTCCAGCCGCGAGCGAGTTCAAGCTCGAGTTCGTGTATCGGGTGACCCCAGTATTCGAACACCCTGTGCTCGCGATGCAGCAACGCATAGCCGACACCCGGTATCATGTTTGTCGCTTCTTCCCATGTATTATGTTCTGCATCGAATGACCAACAACCGAAGTTTCCGGGGAACAGAGCATCTGGGCTGCCAGAAATCCTTATCGGAAGCGATATCATGCTGAATCCTGGAACTATGCCAAATCTGAACGGCACCGCAGCATCACCGCGATAGATAACCCACAGCCTTGCGCGGCGGCTATAATCGTAGGTGCGCACCGTTTTCATGTCGATTCTTCTTGCCCCATCAACAAGATAGAGCGCGCCCATCTCGGTAAGGTTTACGAAATCAGGGAACGACCAGTTAAGTGTTCCTGCAGAATCTCCTGTGTGTATTCGCCAGCTTATCATGACCTGCCGCGAATTCCTTATGTCTGCTGCAAGCCGCTGATGCAAGGTGTCCCACGGAGTAACTGTATAAGCATCGAACCAGGACACTAATGGAGTATTATCCTCGTCCCACATACTATCGAACCATGATGTAGCTCGCGGTTCAACGCCAAGTATAACGGTGTCGTGTCTGCCGCCACATTCGAAGTCGAGGATTACACGCCAATGCTCGTCGCAGCCCCAAACAAGAAGATTACCGTTTGTTATTACAGTATCGGTTACATAGGCATCGGTGTTGTGTTCAATATTGGTTATAGTTAGCGGTGTTATTTCACCTATTTCTGCGCTCCTTTGTGCGCGATAAAATACCGTTGCGAGAGGTCCACCGCCGGGAAGCGGGAATGGATTGGTTATCTCGAAGGTTATTCTTCCCGGACCAACGCTAAATGTAACAAGCGAACCTTGACGGGCAACGACATCCACGGGCTGCGCTATCGCAGGGTCGTTCTCGACGGTAATGATTAAGTTTCTTATGCGCATGGCTTCAAGGCTGTCTATCATTATGTCGACAGCTGCATCGCGGTCGTGACAGGAGAAGAGTGTCTCCGGGTTGAACCAAAGAATCAAAGGTCTTGGTTCTGGCTCTGTAACCTGAAGATGGACCGGTATGAAGCTTAGCGGGTGGTGGAAGTCATTCGTGTGGACCATAAGGAATGCGTAGTAATGTCCAGCAGTAAGATGGGTGGCATCGAATGTAACTGTTATAACCTGCGAGGCGTGTCCGGGGAGTGTTCCAGCGGTTGGCTCTTCGTCAAGCCACTCTACATTGTTGCACGGTTTTAGGGCGAGAATTTCGTTAACCAGCAATTCGAGAGCGTCGGGGATTCCGTCAGTATCGGCATCTGCGGTGTTTGAAAGTTTTATTGCGTTTATAACGAATGTAGTTGCGAAATTGGTTACTATAGCGCCGTTTCCTGGATACGGTAACCTGTCGAATGTTGCTATGGCCTGGTGGGGTCCCGGGATGACACAGTCGCCATAATCGGGGGCGCCGGGCATAGTGTCGAAAAATGCTTCAGTAGTAGGCATGGGCAGTCTGAAGAAAGGATGCCCTGGAAGGTCGAGAGTTATAGCGCTCGGCCTTGAACCAAGGTCATTACCTATAGCAACACCCATTGCACCCCAAAGGAGGTGATTCCTGTAACTATCAAGGTCGGGCGTCTGTATCAGAACCTTGGCGTGATGCCTGAGAGCTCTTTCAACACCGTCCCAAACTCTTGAGGATGGTATCGAGTCAGCGGAAACTATCACGAGCTCGTAATCGCCACCGCTCGCTGCTGTGCAGAATGCATCTGGGTCCGTAAATATATCCGCCGGATAGCTTATCGTTGCCAGTGCTCTCGGAATAAGCGAATTAGAATCGACGAAGGCTATTATGCTGTGTTCTGTTGCTCTAAGTAATCTCGTTGGCACTAATGCACAGCGTTCCTGAATGTCGTAGCTTAAGTAGCCACCATCGCAGTTTCTTATGGTGAAAAATCGGAGTGCCGTTTCACCCTCTCTAACGGTGGCGTTTATAGCTCTCGGCAGGTCACACAGGTTCCCGGGACCCTCACCAGGTCCGAGGTAAAGCGAGCCGAAGCTCGCCGGGTCCTCAGCGTCTGAGCCTGAGGGAATTATTTTAACCCACTCGCCCGCATCGGCATCATAGGCTGCTATTCTTAAGCCTATCCATGTGTTAAGCCTTGCTATATTTATTCTTTCGGCAGCTGTTCCGAAAAGAGGTATTGCTATCTCATATGTGACATATCCTTCATCATCCGATGCGCCACCCTGCAAGCTGGGGGGTGAGATGCGCGTATCCCTTCCTATGCCTGTGGGGAAGTCGCCCCAGATGCCCTGGAATGTTAGCTCAGGGCGGTGTCTCGACCATTGTAGTCTGTATTCGCCTTCATTGCTCGGAGAACCAGTGGGCCAGCGACGGTTAAAGTTGTCATCTATGGAAATGTAGAGCGCATCGTTATCGGAAAGAATAGTGTCTCCGTAAGCTATAACGGCAATGTAGAGGTAATTAAGAGTGTGCTTGAACATTATTTCGAACCTGCTTGACGAACTGTAGGTGAATCGCGACGCGTCTTCCCACTCTACATCGTATATCTCGCCATCGCAGACGGGCGGAAGTCTGTATGTGAAGTTTGAATACCACTCAGTGCTGGGACCGCTAACGGCGAAACCGTGGTCGATGTTGGATTCATGGCTTGAGCCAAGTGAGTAGATGGCAACTATTTTGTAGTAGTAGACTATATACGGTGTCACATCATTGTCGATGTAGTTGGGCACGAATGTCGTGGCTATGCGTTCCCATCCTGAGTCGGGTCTAAGGCTCCGCCAGACCTCGTAGCCCTCAAACGGTACTGGTGGCACGGGCAAATCGAACGCAAGTGGTGGTTCCCAGGAAAGCGGTATGAAGCCCGAATATCCGGTGGTAACAACCAGGTTGCGAGGTGCGAAAAGCGGCGCCGTTATGGGATAGGACCACAACCTGAAACTGCAGCGTGTGGTGCTGTATCCGTCCGTTACTCGTGCTCTGAAGTTATATCGAATCACTGCATCCGTGTCGGGGACATTCCAGTGTATAACTCCGTCCGGGTCAATTGTCAATCCGTCGGGACCGCGAACCAAGCCGAATCTTAACGGGTCCATGTCAATGTCGAATGCCCTGAGGCGTGAGAAATAGTTCTCGCCTGCCACAACTACAGTGTCCACAAATGGCAGGAAAGCTGGCGGAGTGTTGCGTATGGTGACGCTTGCTGAGTCCGTTAATGTGGTGTGCGGGTCGAAGTCATCGTGGATGGTGGCGACGAGCGTCCAGTGCTCAAAGTGGCTGGTCATTTCTGGTGGAATAAAACTGTTCCTCGAAACCAGCACTCCATTCCGGTACCATTTGTAGCTCACTATTATCGAGTCATCATCTATGTCGTGTGCATCAACTATCGCGAACAGTGTGTCATCGGTGCGAGGGAACATGGGGTGGATTGCCACGAGGTCGAATTCTGGCGGTGTGTTTTGAATTACCACCGGTGGTGAAGCTATCTCCGTAGTGTCTATGCCGTCGGTCATTAGTGCGATGAAATAGACTGTATCGCCATGGTCGAAGACACGGCCATCAATCCATCTTGTCGGTGTGCTTATGACAAGCGGGTTACCATTTATGAACCATTGATACGATATCGACACATGGTCGCCATCGCAGTCGAATACGCCGAAAACCCTTGCCCTGAGAATTGATACCTCGGTAGGTGGCGGCGGGATTACCCTTATTCTCGCGCTATCGGCTACGGGCGCATAATTGCTTACTATTAGTGTATCTGAGCTTATCGCTGCCCCGAGTTCGAAGCCGTCAAACGGTGTTACCACGCACCATACGGTGTCATAGCGATTAAACATGGTCGGTGGAAGGAAATCCTCGTTCCATGCAGGCACGGCAGCGCCATTTACGAACCAATCGTATTGAAGAGTTACGGCGTCGCCATCGTCATCGTGCCAGCCAACGATTGCAAATATCGTATCGCAAACCGTTGCAGGGTCTGGTATTAATATTACGCTATCCACTACGGGCAACTCGTTGGTCATTACCGGTCCGTCGAATGGTCCAAGTGGTGGGCATTGGTTACCGTGGTCGTCAACGGCAAAGAACCTGAACTGGTGCGGTCCTGGACCAAGCATCGTGGTGACATTGTAAGAAGCGCTGTCGGTGTAATCGTGGTCGGTAGGGTCAGCGGGTGATAGTGGGAATACAAGCGAATCATCAACTATAACTACTATGCTTTCGGGTGGGTAGTTATGATTGTTGAAGTATGTCACGCCGAATGTGAAAAGAGTCGAGTAAGCGTGTCCGGAATCGGGGGTGACATAGCCATCATAAATGTGCGGTTCATCGATGAAGAAGAATACAGTTGATGTATCGCCGACATCCTCGCCATCGAAGGGTATAACATCGAGCATCAATACATCCCCGGGATTAGTTAAGCTGTGGTCCAAGGTTGATGCGGTGGACATTAGCGTGGGCGTTGGCAGGAAAAGATACCAATTATATATGTATGTTACCGCATCGCCATCGATGTCGCTTCCTGGAAGGATTATTACTGCTGCTATGTCATCGGAACTGTATGGAGTGTCCGGGTCGATGGTTATCTCAGGTGGGAGTGGCGGTGTGTTTTCGATTATTATCGTGTCGCTTGATACCACACTTCCGAAGTCGAACCCGTCGTATGGATACACGAGGCAATAAACTGTGTCACCCTTTTCGAAATATGTGCCAGGTAACGAGTCCCATGTTATACCGACGAACGAGTAATTAACATACCATCTATACGCATATGTTATCGCATCTGAATCGGGGTCAGTGAAACCAGCAACATTGCAGAATATAGTGGAATATGTTCTCGGTGGGTCTGTGGCGGGTGTCCACGATAGTGTTGCCGTGCCGCCTGACGGTGGAGTGTTTAGAATAACGAAAGTGAATGTGTCGGTTTGGTCGTTTGCGCCGGAATCGTCCTCGGCGTAGAAGTAAAATTCATGTGTTCCGCGCCCGAACTCACTTCCGGGCAATGTGATGAAAAATTCGGCGCCATCTGTATAATTGCTGTCGGTGGGGTCGACTTGCGCCATGCTGTCGTAGTCTGTGCCGTCTATAACGACTTTTATAACCGCTGGCGGGAGGTTCCATGGATTGCTTTTATAGGTTATTTCAAAATGGAAATTATCACTTACAAAGCCACTATCTGGATTAATGGAAGGAGATAACAAGTCTACGGAAGTTGTGCCTACTGCATGTGATAACATACTTGTATCTATCAGCACAACCTTCCACTCAACCATAGAGGATGTCGGCGTGAGGACCGAGTCGAGGTAGTAAACTCCGGAATCTTGATATGTAGTATAACTTTTGAACATAGTATCGATCACATATATTTTGACGAACATAGAATCACCAGAGGCGACTGTAAGCGGCGTCCCATAACGATTTTTCACATTCATGAAATTATTAGCCCAAAGATGAACACCTGCTATGGTTGAGCAACTGGCACAAACTGTGCAATGAACACATGGAATGACAAAAGTCCAACCAGGAGTGTTAACATAATGCGTATCTGATACAGCATAGCCTTTTGATGAATCCTTCATCCAGAACATCAGCACAAAACCGTGCCACACGGTGTCTGATGTAGTGGTATCAGTATCAGGCATCCATAAATTTTGACATGTTGTTGTGCATGGTGTGAACGAATATGTCGTGGAACATGTATTGCAAACGCCTACCGTCTCGCTGGCGCAATGAGCGTTCCCGCTGCTGTCAAGGAAACCAAGGCAAAAGTTTA
>JAGGRZ010000015.1 GCA_021159335.1 bacterium | reverse complement strand
CAGATAAAATAGTATTATGTCAACGATATATTTTAATATATTTATTGTAGCAATTATTAATCTAAGTTCATCTCGCTGAGAAAGAATAATATATTTACCAATTTTTACGCCTCTTATTCGCTTCCCTTCTTGATAAATAGCATTCTTTATAAGTTTTTTCGATATTTTATTTAAGATAATCAGTATAAAAACATATAATATTGGCAAAAGCAAAAGAACAATAATTTTTGATACACCTTTAAGCGGAGTTTTGGTTTCAGTAGATAGCGGATGAATAAGGAAATAGGGAACAAAGTCGCAGAGAAGTAAAATAAGACTATCATTAGGTCGGGGTTTGACGAGGATAACTTTTGCGAATAACGAATCCTTCGTATAAAAATCAATCGCGCTGTTATGAACGAGGTAATTTATATCAAAAGAGTCAATATAGCCCGAAGCAGCTAATGAATAAGTAATAGAAACATACTTTGGTGAAAAAAGAACGGAATCACTAAAGGATAGTGTATCATTTTTTGTTATTACATAAAATGAATCAGAAAAGGATATGGTGAACAAAAGGACAATAAATAAAAATTTTGTCAATGCCTTCATATTATTTGAGTTTGAAAATAATAGGCTGTTGCCATCTAACCCTTACTTTCCTGTCGCGTTGCATAGCAGGGCTAAATTTCCACTTATATATAGCTTTAAGCGCTTCTTCCTCGAATATACCTTCAGGTCTTGCTTGTATAACTTTGGCGCTGTTAGGAACAACTGAACCGTTTGTGTCAACAACGAATTCGACTACTACGACGCCCTCAAGTCCTGATTTTTTAGCGAGCTCAGGATATTTTGGTAGAGCTTTTTTAAGAACTCTTGGCTTCTCTTCGACGGCAAAGAAGTCGAATACTTCTTCTGTTGGTGGTGGCGGTGGTGGAGCTTTGGCATCGATAGCTGTTTCAGCAAGCTCAACAGTATCAGGAGTTTCCTCTTCCTCCGCCTCTATAACCTCCGCAAGTTTGGCTTTGGGTTGCTGTTTCTTCTTTATTTCCTGCTTTGTTATGGGAACATTTTCTACCTGAATGGCGACTTGATATTCTATCTTCTTTAGTGGCTTTGCCCTGAACCTCGGAAAAGCAAGGAATATGAGCATGAGAAAAAGCAATGTTATTATCGTTGCCTTTCGATTAACAACCGGCAACCAATACCTTAAATCTGCTTTTGGGTCTTTATATTTCATCTTCGCCCACCTCCCTCGGTGAGCGTTGCGAAATTAACTCTTAATGCGTTCGCTTGCTTGAGTTGTTCGAGAAGTTTTGCTACTATCTCATATCTGGCTGATTGGTCTGCGCGAAGGGAGACTATCGTAGCTGGATTTTCGATCATTTTCTGGCGCATTATGCTTACCACCTGCTCTTGTGGAACCATCATGTCATCTATGTTTATTTCGCCTTGTGCGTTGATCCATATATGAGTTATCATCCTTTTGCGCTCTATTTTCTTCGTCGCTTTCGCTGGTGGAAGCTGAACTCTTAACCCCTGATATTGCCTGAATACCGTTACAGTCATGAAGAATATAAGAAGCAAGAATACGATATCAGCTATTGATGCCGTTGGAATTTTAGATGACCCTTTTGATTTTGCTTCTATCTTCATCGCTTTTCCTCTTTAGAATGCTGGCGTTGCCAATGAGATTCTCTCCTTAAACTCTGGATTCTCCTTTTTTAACTCATCAAACGCGAGTTTTATCTCGTCGAGAGCGTCTATCATATATTTATATTTTGCATTTATATCAGTTATTAATGATACTACGAGTTTCGGGTTTTGCCGAACCCGTTCCTTAACTTTCATTTTAAGCTGGTCAAGCGATATAACCTGTTCCCCAACGAGTATCTCACCTTTTGAATTTACATATACTGACAATATATTTTCCTTTGATAGTTTTATTTCCTCACCGGGTGGCGGAAGAGTTAATCCAAGCCCCTTATCTGGATTCATAGATGTGGTAACGAGAAAAAATATGAGCAAAAGGAAAACTATATCCGCAAGTGAAGCCGTTGGTATTTCAGCCTGTTTTTGAAGATGTTGTTTTTTCTTTATTTCTAATGCCATGATTTACTTTTCCGCGTGTTTTAAAATTCCCATATCTATAAGGTTCTCTATTAATTGGTTAGCTGAGTCTTCCATATCAACAACTATGCTGTCGATAATCGAGACGAACCAGTTGTAGAAGAACTGCATTGGTATCGCTATAGCAAGCCCGAAAAATGTAGTAAGAAGCGCTATCGATATTCCACCAGCAACCTCTGATGGCACTATATCGTTTGACCTCGCTATTTGATCGAAAGCCACTATCATTCCCTGAACTGTGCCAAGAAAGCCGAGCATGGGAGCGATGGATATTATCGTGGACAGCCAGATCATGCCTTTCTCAAGTATCCCCATTTGTATTGCTGCCTCGTTTTCTATGGAACGCTCGACATACTCTATTCCCTTGTCCAGCCTCGATAAGCCAGCATGGAATATTGCTGATACAGGTCCACGAGTGTGTTCGCATAAGTCGATAGCCTTTTGAGGACCGTCTTTCTTTATCGCTTCAAGAATGTCTTTAAGGAATTTTTTTGAGTTTATTTTTGACCTTAATAGGGTCCACAATTTCACTATAGCTATGACCAGGCCTATAATTAAAAGACCCAAAAGTGGCCACATCAAAAAGCCGCCTTTATTAAAGTAGTATACCATAGAAACACTCCTTTGTTTTTTCTCTTAATTTCCCTGAAAAGATATTAAAGTCACCATCGTTGTCAAATAGTTTTATCAGCTTCCCTGCTTTCCCTTTTTAGGTAATGGCCTTTCATAAACTTTGTCTATAATACCGTACTCAAGAGCTTCCTGAGCGGACATGAAGTAGTTTCTATCAGTATCTTTCTCGATCTTTTCTATGGGTTGTCCGGTGTGGAATGCAAGAATTTCGTTGAGGAGTTGCTTAAGCCTTTGCAATTCCTTTGCGTGGATTTCGATGTCCGTCACCTGTCCCTCAACACCGCCCCATGGCTGGTGGATCATTATTCTCGAGTTAGGTAGAGCGGTTCTTTTGCCTTTTTCACCGCCTGCAAGCAAGACAGCTGCCATAGAGGATGCCTGCCCCACCGCAGTGGTTGAAACTGGCGCTTTAATGAATTGCATGGTGTCGTAAATAGCAAGCCCTGCAGTAACAAATCCGCCAGGAGAATTTATGTATAGTGAAATAGGCTTCGTTGGGTCCTCGGCTTCGAGGAATAAAAGCTGCGCCACAACGAGATTGGCAACCTGGTCAGTTATAGCGGTGCCAAGGAAAATTATTCTATCTTTAAGAAGCCGTGAGAAAATATCGTAGGCTCTTTCGCCTCTGCCCGTCTGTTCAATAACTATCGGAATGAGCTGGTCTATTATCCTTTCGTAATAAGATTTTATGTCTTTAAGAATTGTTTCTATGTTCATAATCCCTCCTTAATAGCTTCAAAACCAACTTGCAAAATAAACCATCATTTTTAAGGAAAACAAAGAAAAAATTTTTAAGTTCTTAACACATTGAAATTAAATAAGTTAGCATTTTGGATTAAAAAAATTTTTAAAAAATTCGATTTTTTTGTTGACAAATTTTTTTTGTTCGATTTATTTGGTGGTAGGAAGTGGTAAGAAGTGGAAATATGTGGAAAGCTCATTGTTAAAACAAGTTAATTTGGTTCTTTAACATTTTTTGTAAGTTGCCGCCTATGTTTTATGGAAAGTACAGACATAAAATCGATAGTAAAGGGCGAGTTGCTCTTCCAGCAAGGCTAAGAACTGCTGGTAAGGGCTTGGGGTATACGGAGTTCGTTTTGACGAGAGGCATAGGCGGCTGCATAGCACTTTTTCCCGCCAACAAATTTGAAGAGTTCATAAATAATTTCGATGCTTCCGAGCTTTCTTTCGAGGAAAGCCTTGCATTTTACCGTGAATTCGCCTCATGGGCACACTTTGTCGCAATAGATAACCAGGGAAGAATCCTTTTACCAAGTGTCCTTAAGGAAGAAGCCGGTATAAAAGATGATGTGTTGATTTTAGGGGTAGTGGATTGGATAGAAATATGGAATCCAGATAGATATTCAGCGTATACCAAGTCCCAGAAGGTCGATTATGATTCTGGGGCTATGAAGTTCTTTGGGTCTCTTATCCGTGGAAGGCGTGCCAAAACGGGAGGCGAAAATCCACAAGAGCGTATTAGTTGACCAGATGTTGAAATACTTGTGTGTTCGGGAGGAGGGCGTTTATGTCGATGCTACTGTGGGTGATGGCGGTTACTCTGAGGCGATTCTTAGCAAAACCGGTGGAAAGTCGACGGTCGTAGGTATCGATATCGACGAATCAGCCATTAAGGTAGCGACGAGAAGGCTTGCAAGATTTGGCGATAGCTTCGTCCCTGTCGTTGGCGACTACGCTCAGATTGAAGAGCTCGTTCGTGAGGAAGCAGGTTTTGATTTCGTTGACGGTATAGTTTTCGATTTGGGTTTAAGAAGTGAACTTTTGGCTGAACCCATAAGAGGTTTTTCGATGAAACTTAAAGGACCGCTCGACATGCGATACGATATGAAGAGTGAAAAGACTGCGTATAAAGTAATTAACACATATTCTCTTGAACGATTGGAGAATGTTTTGAGAAAATTCGGGGATGTCAAACAAGCACGAAAGATAGCTAAAGCCATAGTCCAAAGAAGGCAACATGCACCAATAGAGGATACATTGTCGTTTTCTGATGTTGTTAAAAGCGCTGTCCCGAAAACCATGTGGGATGAAGTAGTACCAAAAGTTTTTATGGCAATAAGGATAGAGGTTAATGATGAACTCTACAAACTAAATAGCGCGCTTTACGGCTCGCTTGAACTGCTTAAGCCCGGTGGAAGACTTGTCGTCGTTACATATCACTCTGGCGAGGATAGAGTTGTTAAGAAATTTTTCGTCACTGAGTCCAAGGATTGTATATGCCCGCCGGGAGTACCGGTTTGCAGGTGTGGTCATGTGAAGCAGTTGGAAATAATCACTAAAAAGCCCATAAGACCTTCCGCAGAAGAGATAGAAGCTAATCCTCGAGCTCGTTCTGCAAGGTTAAGAGCCGCTGAAAAAGTAAGGAGGGAGTATGCTTAATGGTAGGCAAGTCGACCAGGGTAAATACATTATATATTTTATACTATTATTCCTTGCCTTTGTGTACTGTCTGGTTTTGGTTTGGCAGAGAAGCGTCATAGTTCCTTTATCAAGCGAGATAGCCAAGCTTGAAGAACAAAGAGAAGCGCTGAGAACCTACAATATACAGTTGTTAACCAAAGTTTCCGCTCTCAAATCCCGAAGCAGAATCGAGATGATGGCCAAATCGGGCTGTAGACTCGATTATACTCCTCCAGAAAAGCTCGTTATAGTTGAGATAGAATATAACAATCCTGAATATATATCAAGTGGAAATAGTATATTTGCTAAAATAATCAATTTCTTCGGGGGCGGCAAAAGTCAGTCTAAAAGCAAGAGATTGGTGTTTTCTCGTCAGCATGAGAAACCGAAACTTTAATGGTTAAATGGAAGTGCATAGAAAAATAAATCGGCTTACTACTGTTATAGTTTTTTGGCTTGTAGTATTGGTAATTCTCGTTTGCAGGCTTGCAGCTATACAAATTTTTAAAACGAGGTATTACCGTGAGTTAGCAAGAAAACAGCATCTTATATCTGTAAATATATCTGCTCCACGAGGAAATATATACGACAGAAACGGCATTCCTCTCGCCATAAATAACCTTTTTTACGAGCTTATAGCCGACCCTTCGCAAATTAAGGATACCAATTTTGTAGACTCAATCCTGACACGATTAACGGGGCGTGAGAGAGGATTCTATTACAATAAAATAAGGAACAGTATAAGCAGATACTATGTTTACCTCGAACGTAAAGTTTCTCCAGAGATAGGTCGAAAAATAGAAAGTTTAGCCATTCCGGGGATTAGTGTAAATCCAAAATATAGCCGAAATTATCCTCACGGAAAAATTGGCTCGACCATTATAGGTTGTGTCGATGCAGACGGGAATGGTATCGAGGGGCTTGAGCTTTACTACAATGATTATCTTAAAGGCACTCCAGCAAAAAAGGTTCTCGTTCACGATGCGCTGGGGAATAAATATCCCGTCTATGGCGATTTGTTAAAAAGTGCCAAACCGGGCAAGGATATATACACCACACTGGACATTAGGCTACAAGAGATAGTGGATAAGGAACTTGAAGATGCTGTTTTGCGGAATGCTGCCGATGCAGGTATGGCAATATTTGTTAATCCCAAAACTGGTGAGATATTAGCTGTATCCTCTTTTCCTAATTATGACCCCAATCACCCAGGCGATTTTCCTGATGGTTACAGGCGTTGTCGCCCAATAACCGATGAGTTTGAGCCTGGGTCAGTTTTTAAAATAGTCACATTTTGCTGCGCTTTAGCTGAGGGCAAGCTTGCACTCGATGATACAATTGATACTGGAAATGGATACCTGAGAATTAACATGCGTGATGTTAGGGATGTTCATGGCTATGGTTTACTCCGTGCACCGGAAATTCTTATAAATTCGAGCAATGTAGGCATAGTTAAAATCGCAAAAAGACTTGATAAACAAACCTTCTATAAATACATAAAACTTTTCGGCTTCGGAACTATAACCAATGTTGATTTTCCCGGCGAAGCGGATGGAAAGCTAAATAGTCCTTCAAAGTGGTCCATACCTACTATGGCGACTCTACCCATGGGTTATGAGGTTAGAGTAACTGCGATTCAGCTTGCGTGCGCATACTCAGCTATCGCGAATCATGGTAGAATGAATAGGCCATTTCTTGTTTCAAAAGCTGTTTCTGGTGATGGCAATACAGAGGTAATTCGTCAGCCGCTTATGGTCAGACAGGTAATACCAGAATGGGTTTCAGACACGGTTTATAATATATTGCGGAAAGTCGTTACTCGTGGAACCGCAAGATCAGCAAATTCACCTTATGTAAAGATCGCCGGCAAAACTGGGACGAGCAAGAAACATGCGTATGGCACCACTAAATATAAAAGCCATGAGTACTATTCCTCGTTCGCTGGCATTGCGCCTTTTGAGGACCCTAAAGTAGTGGGTGTTATAGTTATTGACAATCCCAAAGCAGGAAAATATTATGGTGGTTTTGTAGCGGCTCCTGTGTTCAGAGCCATAATCGAGAAAGCCGTCAGCGCTGGAATAGTTGAATCTCCTCGTTCGTTGAAATTAGCTGTTAGTGCCTACCGTAATGTGAAAACTGCTGTTCCCGCTTTGAGGTTTATGCCCGCAGCTCAAGCTAAGGAAGTTCTGAGAAAAAGGCGATTAATTCCGAAAATTATAGGTGTTGGTAATGTGGTTATATCTCAGGTTCCTAAAGCTTACTCGGAAGTTGAGGTTGGCGAAACAGTCTGGGTTTATCTGGGCGAAAGAGAAGGCCAAACTAATAAAGTAATCCTGCCAGATCTAAGAGGTCTAAGCATAAGGGATGCGATGAAAAAGCTTACTGAGCTTGGAGTTAAACCAATTATCAGCGGTTACGGTGTTGTCGTGGAGCAAGAGCCGGCACCGTTCACTGAGGTAAAAATCGGCTGTGAATGCAAAGTCAGAGGAATGTCCATAGTAAGAAACGAGCTAAATGGGAAAAGTAGTAAAAATAGCGGAGATTTTTGGGAAAATTAAGGCAACCATCGGTGGATATATGCTTAATGAGGCTGAAAATAGAGTCGTTGTCGATGTAACGGCAGACTCAAGAAAAGTAACCACCGGTTCCCTATTCGTTGCTGTTAAGGGTGTTACAAAAGATGGTCACATGTTTATCGAGGATGCTATAAAAGCTGGAGCCAATGCGATAATAATTTCTGATCCAGAACTTGAGGTGAAAGAGAAGTTGCCGATTCTTGTCGTTGAGGATTCGCGTGAGGCGTTGGTTCTCGCATTGAAAGAATTTTACGGTCCTCAGCCTGACGAAGTAATAGGGGTCACGGGAACCAACGGAAAAACGACTGTAACGCACATGCTCCACAGGATAATGAATGATGCGGGGGTGAAAACGGGTGTCATAGGGACACTCGGATTCATGTTTGAAGAAGGGAAGCTTGAGAAGCTACCTATAACCACACCTGATGCTGAAACGATATGGAAGTTGTTCTCTTCCATGCGAGAAAGGGGCATACAGGCCGTGGCAATGGAAGTATCCTCACATGGACTACATCAAAGAAGAGTTTGGGGCATTGATTTCTCAAAAGCTATTTTCACGAACCTTTCGCAGGACCACCTTGATTATCATGGTGACATGAAAGCTTACCTTGCCGCCAAATGTATTCTGTTTTCTAAGTTAAGAGACGATTCCATCGCCATAGTTAATGTGGACGACCCAGCCTGCGACGAGGTTATCAAGGCAAATAGGGGTAGGCTTTTAACTTATGGAATTGAGTCAGCAAGATGCGATGTTAAAGCTACGGTAAAGAGATTATCCATTGATGGGAGCAAGTTTGAGGTTAATTCACCCTGGGGACGATTTGATTTGCAAATAAATGTTCCGGGTAAATTTAATGTTTACAATGCTTTGGCATCTTTTGCATCAGCTTTGGTCGACGAACTTCCACCCGAGAAAGTCATCTCGTCATTAGCTGCGTTCAAAGGTGTGCGCGGTCGTTTTGAGAAAGTTGAGCTTGGGCAACCTTTTACTGTGGTTGTCGATTATGCTCATACTCCCGAAGCGTTGAGAAATCTTATAACCGCAGCTCGGAAACTAACTCGTGGCAGGGTGATAGTGGTCTTTGGGGCAGGTGGCGATAGAGATAAGCTCAAAAGGCCAATAATGGGTGAGGTGGCTACTAAATATGCGGATTATGTGGTGATAACATCGGACAATCCCAGAACCGAGGACCCCGAAAAAATAATAGACATGATAATTGAGGGCGTGTGCCGCGACAACTGGATACGAATAGCGGACCGAAGAAAAGCCATTTTCCACGCAATAGAAAACGCTAAAGCTGGAGATATAGTGCTGATAGCCGGGAAGGGACACGAGGATTACCAGATTATCGGAGATAAAATTATCCATTTTGACGATGTGGAAGTTGCTCGAGATGCGATAAAAGCTTTTTGGGGAGTTAATAATGAAGGCTGAGAGACTCGCGAAAATAGCAGCGGTAATGAAGGGCAAGCTTGTGCCAAAAGAGGCGGGAGAGGTATACGCACGCGGAGTGTCTGTGGACTCGAGAACTATTGCCCCGGGAGAGGTGTTTTTCGCACTTAAGGGTAAGCGTGACGGACATGATTTCGTTTCCCATGCGTATCAAAACGGGGCGATAGCTGCGGTTGTGGAAAGAAAAATTGATGTAGATATACCTCAGATTATTGTCGATGACACGCTTTTCGCGCTTGGTGAGTTGGCTAAAGAGTATCGGAGAACTTTAAACCCAAAAACTATCGGGATAACTGGTTCTGTGGGGAAGACGACCACCAGAGAGATGATAGCAAAGATTCTTGCAACTAAATACACGACTCACTCAGCGAAAAAGAATTATAACAATCTTATCGGACTTCCGCTGACTATACTCGAGATGGGCGAGGATGTTGAATTTGCCGTTGTGGAACTTGGTATAAATACTGTGGGTGAGATGGAGCGGCTTTCGGAAATTGCTGCTCCTGATGTAGCGGTAATAACCTCTATCGCCCCGGTCCATACTGAAGGATTGGGTTCGGTCGAGAACATACTTTCAGAAAAGATTAAGATAACGAATCACATGCCCCCTGATTCGCCGGTCATAATAAATGCAGACTGTGATGAGCTTATCTCGGTGGCGGACAAAATCAATAGGAGAGTAATAACTTTTGGGATAAATCGAGGTGATTACAAGCCGATTGAGCTTTCTTTCGTCAATGGGAAAGCATCATTCACCTTCAGAGGGATTAGCTTTAAACTCAATGCATTGGGTAGAGGAGCAGTTTACTCGGCGTTGGCAGCTATTGCAGTGTCTGACTTCTTCGATGTGCCATTGGTTATAGCTTCAAAGGCGCTGGAGCTTTTCAAACCGCCGCCCTCAAGACTTAACCTGATAAAAGCAGGAAATGTGACCATAATAGACGATTCTTACAATTCAAATCCTATCGCGCTTGACGAGGCATTAGGTGTTCTGGCGATGCTTGACGCAAAAAGAAAGGTAGCTGTCTTGGGTGATATGCTCGAGCTGGGTGAATACGAGGAGATCTATCATCGCAAGGTTGCAGACCTCATAAAAAAACATGGAGTTGATGTTGCATTTCTCTTTGGACCGAGAATGGAGTTAGCCAACGCCCGCGCTTTGGAAATGGGGCTTGATTCAGAAATCTTCTGGTTCGTTGACCCAGAAAAACTTGAGACGCAGCTACTTGAGGAAGTCAGAGATGGTGACCTGATTTTAGTTAAAGGCTCTAATGCTATGGGGATGAAGAGGTTTGTGGAATCACTCATTGAAAGATTTGGTGTGGCAAAGGCCGATGAGGAGGGATAATGCTGTATTATATTTTATATCCACTGGCGAAAAAGTATATAGTGTTCAACCTGTTTAGGTATATCACCTTTAGACTTGCTATGGCAGCTACTACGAGCTTTTTGGTGTCTGTTTTTCTTTGTTCACCATTGATAAAATACCTGAAAAAAAGGCATTGGGTCACCAAAATTCGAGAGGATGTTCCCCAGAGACATCAGGGAAAGAAAGGCACCCCTACGATGGGCGGTTTGGTTATTATCGCAGGTGTCTTGATGGGAACTATACTGTGGGCAAAAATCGGCAACCCGTATATAATACTTTCTCTTGTTTCGGTCGTGCTCGCCGGGGCAATGGGATTTGTTGATGATTACCTAAAAGATGTAAAACATAAACCAAAAGGTCTTCTGGCAAGATATAAACTTTACGGCCAGTTTATGTTGGCTCTTGCCATAAGCATTATGATATATCTATATCCTTTAAAAACTCCGTCGGGGCTCGATTTACGCACTATAACAGAAGTGCCGTTTCTTAAAAATTTATATATAAATATGGGCATCGGCTATATACTATTTACTATGCTTGTAATAGTAGGAGCGTCCAACGCAGTGAACCTTAGCGATGGTCTTGATGGTCTTGCAGCGGGGCTTGTGGGAATCCTTGCAGCGACATTCACTGTAGTAGCTTATGTTTCGGGCAGACAGGATTTTACCGCATATCTTAATATTATATATCTTCCCGGAAGCGGCGAACTATCGATATTCTGTGCATCAATGGCTGGTGCTATACTGGGGTTTTTATGGTATAATTCGTATCCCGCCGAAATTTTTATGGGTGATACCGGCGCGCTGTCGATGGGGGCTGCGTTGGGTGTCATAGCAGTGATACTCAAAAAGGAGTTTATGCTCCTCATCGCAGGATTCGTCCTCGTTGCGGAGGCATTGTCTGTGATACTTCAGGTCATCTATTTCAAGAGAACTGGCGGGAAAAGGCTCTTCAGAATGGCGCCTATACATCATCATTTCGAGCTTATGGGGTGGGCTGAACCAAAGATCGTGGTAAGGTTCTGGATTCTTGGGATAATATTCGCGGTCTTAGGATTGGTTTCGTTCAAAGTAAGGTAAATCATGGTGAATCAAGCTAAAAAAATATCTATACTCGGACTTGCTCGAAGTGGAATTGCTGCTGCCAAACTTGCTAAGAAGGCCGGATTTAAAGTCTTCGTTTCTGATGCGGCCGTGAATGAGGAGCTTATCGAAAAAGCAAAAGCTCTTAATGAACTGGGAATAGATGTCGAGGTTGGTGGTCATACTCCTCGTGTCCTTCAATCCGATTTGCTCGTGGTAAGTCCCGGTGTCCCTTTGAGTATAGATGTTATAAAAGCGGCGCGTGAAATGGGAATCCCTGTGATTAGCGAGATTGAATTCGCATTTAGGTTCGAAAAAGGCCGTGTTGTTGCTGTTACAGGCTCGAACGGTAAGAGCACTACTGCGACACTTATAGCGAGAATTCTCGAAGATTCAGGCGAAAAAGTTTTCCTGGCTGGAAATATCGGAAAACCGTATTCAGATGTTGTTACAAGCACGAGTTCTGATTCTATAACTGTCCTTGAGCTCTCAAGCTTTCAACTCGAAGCCATATATAGTTTCAGCGCTTTTGTTGGGATTCTTCTTAATCTTGCTCCCGATCACTTGGACAGATACGATACCGTGGATGACTATTATCGCGCGAAGTTCAGACTTTTTGAGACGCAGAAGCCGGGCAGCTACGCAGTGCTGAACATTGATCAGCCTGAGGTGGCTAAGCTTGAGGGGAAGATCGTTGCTGATGTGCTTCCTTTCACGATGTGTGATGGGCGAGTGAATGGCGCGTGGCTTTCGAATAGCATTATCATGCGTCGTGACGAACCGATCCTTAGCAAAGATGAAATCGGAATACCCGGACCTCATAACCTTGCAAATGCTTTAGCAAGTGTCGCGGCAACGATACCGTTTGAGGTCCCAAAAGAATCTCTGGCTGAAACGCTAAGGAGGTTCTCAGGTATTGAACACAGGTTGGAGAGGTTTCTTTTGTGGAATGGGATACTTTTTGTTAATGATTCCAAAGCTACAAACCCGGAATCGCTTCGATTTGCTCTTCTATCGTTTGATAGGCCGATAGTTCTTATTGCTGGTGGATACGATAAGGGAGCTGATTTTTCGTATTTGAGCGGTTTGGTGACCAAAAAGGTTAAAGCCGCTGTTTTCACGGGTGCTACAGCGAAGAAAATGGCGCAACAAATTGGTGGCGCGGCTGGTTTTTCGACTGTGGTTAAGGATTTTCAAGAAGCTGTTGAGACCGCGATAAACCTTGCGAAGAAGGGTGATGTGGTTCTTCTGTCACCGGGATGCGCGAGTTTCGATGCTTTCAAAAATTTCGAGCACCGTGGTAAAGTATTCAAAGAGCTGGTGAAAAAAATAACTGGTGCGAAAAATGAGCAGGCAAATTGACATAAAACTGTTGTTCGCTGCTGTGGCTCTGGTCCTTTTCGGAACTGTAATGGTTTACAGCGCATCGACCATGATTAGTTACAAACGATTCGGCGGTGACATGAATTTCTTCCTCGTCCGTCAGTTGCTTAAAGTGTTTCTGAGTTTTGTCGGTTTAATAATCGCTGCATCGATAGATTACAGGAAATGGCGAAAACTTTCCCCCCTAATTTTGGGTGCGAGTGTTGTGTTGATTTTGGCAACGCTAACTCCTTATCTCGGTGGTTCAGGTGCGATAAAGGGCGCAAGACGCTGGATAAACATATTCGGCTGGACTATTCAGCCTTCAGAATTCGCCAAGCTCGCTTTGATAATGTTTGTGGCAACCAGGTTGTCCTGTCCAGGTTTTGACTGGAAGAACATAAGAAAAGTATCGTTAACGGTGGTTCTACCAGTGGCGCTGGTTTTGGGCATGATTCTAATTCAGCCAAATATAGGAATGGCAGTCGGTCTTAGCCTTGTGATACTAACGATGTTTGTGGTAGCCGGTATGCCGAAAAAATACCTTGTTATAATGCTCGTTGGGCTAACGGTCGCTATAATGTTTGTTGTAGTGGTCTCGCCGTATGCGAGAGCGAGAATCCTTGCATTCCTATTCTATGAGGACCCAACAGGACACGGCTATCAAACACGGCAGTCTCTTATAGCGCTTGGGAGCGGTGGATTTTTCGGTGAAGGACTTGGGAAAAGCTTCCAAAAACTTTTGTTTTTGCCAGAGGTGCATACCGATTTCGTTTTCGCGATAATTGGGGACGAGTTGGGCTTCCTGGGATGCGCAATAACGATATTTTTGATAGGCACCATAGTGTATCATGGCATTAAGATAGCGGTTCGCGCAAAAGATATGTTTGGAATGCTCCTTGCGTTCGGTATCTCGGCTGAAATCTTTTACTTTTCAGCCATTAACATTGCAGTTGTGACAAAGCTTATCCCTACTACTGGAATTCCGCTCCCGTTCGTTAGCTATGGTGGGTCACAGCTATTGGTTCATATGTTTAGCGTGGGAATTTTGCTGAATATATCGAGGTATTTGGCTGTGTCGTTAAATGAGAAACCAATAAAAATAGCGTTAGAAACATGAGATATATCATGGCCGGAGGAGGAACAGGCGGACATATAATTCCAGCGCTTAATATTGCAAAAGCGCTCAGGAAAGTCGACGAAGAAGCCGAGTTCATTTTCGTCGGCACGAAGCGGGGACTTGAGACCTCTCTGGTCCCAAAGGCCGGCTTTCAACTGAAACTTATCGAAGCCAAGCCATGGAAAGGTTTTAAGGCTGTGTTTGCGCTTTTTAAAGGTGTCCTTAAGTCCCTTTCTATAATAAAGAAATTTAGACCAAACGCGCTTATAGGAACGGGCGGATATGTCAGCGCACCTGCGATATTGGCGGCTGCTATGTCGGGTGTGCCGATATTCCTTCAGGAACAGAATTCGTATCCCGGGCTTGCAACGAGATTTGGCTCGGTTTTCGCACGAAAAGTTTTTCTCGGTTTTGATGAAGCTAAAAAATATTTGTGGCGTAAGAAGTTTGCCATCCATACAGGTAACCCCATCACCCCCATGGAGATGAGCGAAGATAAAAGCTCCTGTCGAGAGAGATTTGGCCTCTCTCCCTCCCTGCCCACGGTCCTACTCACCGGCGGGAGCCAAGGCTCATCTCCGCTGAATACAATAATGCGTTTGATGATAGAGGAAGTAGGTTTTCCACAAAAATGTCAGCTTCTTTGGCAGTGTGGAAAGCGAGATTTCGAGGACCTTAGAAACTGGATTGCTAAAAGAAAAGAGCCTATTAAAATTCTCGACTTCATCGACGATATGTGGTCTGCGTATAGAGCGAGCGACCTCGTAGTGTGTCGTGCGGGCGCTATAACTTTGGCAGAAATAGCCGCTGCTGGTTTGCCAGCTATAATAGTACCGTATCCCTATGCTGCCGGAAACCATCAGAGCAAGAATGCCATGGTTTTTGCTGAGAAAGGCGCAGCAATAGTAATAGAACAGCGTGAGCTTACCCCAAAGATTCTGTACGAAACGATTGATGGGCTTCTCAGGAATAAGGAAAAGCTCGATGCAATGTCAAAGGCTATGTTGGAGATAGCCAAGCCCAATGCATCGCAAGTTATCGCTGAGTTTATCTATGCTGAGATAAGAGGTGATTCCGAGGAGGGATGATGACGCCAAGACCGGGTTACATGTCGAGGAAAGTCAAGTGGCTCCATTTCGTCGGGATTGGAGGAAGTGGAATGAGCGGGATAGCGGAAATTCTGCTTAATCTTGGTTACAAAATTACTGGTTCGGACATCCGAAAAAGCGATGTAACAAAACGGCTTGAAAGGCTTGGGGCGAAGGTTTTCTATGAGCACTCCGCTGAAAATGTTGGTGATGCTGATGTGGTGGTGGTCTCGTCCGCTATAAAGAGCGACAATCCCGAGGTAATCGCCGCAAAGGAACGCGGTATTCCGATCATACCTCGTGCTGAGATGTTGGCGGAACTGATGAGGCTTAAATACGGCATTGCTGTCGCGGGTACACATGGCAAAAGCACTACGACATCACTTATAGGGCAGGTGCTAACTGAGGCCGATGTCGATCCTACTGTTATCGTTGGCGGGAGAGTGGTTAACTTGCGCTCCAATGTTAGACTCGGCACGGGGCAGTATCTTGTCGCGGAAGCTGATGAGTTCGACAAGTCGTTCCTGCGACTTTCACCGACCATTGCTGTCGTGACCAACATTGAACGAGAGCACATGGAAAGCTATGGCGACATAGAGAATCTTTTCGATGCTTTCCTGCAGTTCATGAATAAAGTTCCTTTTTACGGTGCTGTCATACTATGCATAGATGAACCACCGTTGCAGGAGTTGATGCCAAAAATTGAGCGACGAGTTATTACTTACGGGCTTTCAACTCAGGCTGATGTTAGGGCGGTAAAAATAAGTTTTTCCGAGAAGGGAACCGATTTCGAAGTTCTTGTAAGCGATAAGCCAGTCGGTTCGGTGCACACGAAATTGGTTGGGCTCCATAATGTAAAGAATACACTTGCTGCCATAGCAGTGGGTATTGAGCTCGGGCTTGATTTCGAGGATATAAAGCGTGGACTGGCAAAATTCCAAGGTGTTTACAGAAGATTCCAGATTAAGGGGTATGTAAGCGGTATTCTCGTTATTGATGATTTCGCTCATCATCCCACGGAGATAAGAGTTACTCTCCAAGCAGCCAAAATGACCTACGACAGGAGAGTAGTAGCTGTGTTCCAGCCTCATCTTTACTCAAGAACGAAGGAATTTGCCCACGAGTTCGGCAAGGCATTTCTCGATTCGGATGTGCTCGTGGTTACTGATGTTTACGGTGCTCGTGAGGAACCTATAGAAGGCGTTACGGGAGAGCTTATCGCTCGTGCTGCAAAAGACTACGGTCATAGAAGTGTGTTTTACGAACCCAAAATGGAGAATATACCAGCATTGCTTCTTAAAATAACGAAACCTAACGACATAGTTATGACAATAGGTGCGGGAAATATCTGGAAAGTGGGGGATGAGTTTTTGAAGCAGTTAAGCGCTAAAGTCGAAAGGGAGAAATGATACTATGGTAGCTGATGTGGAAAAAGTTATCGATGAGATTAAGGGAATTTGTCGAATCGAAAGGAATTACCCGCTATCCCTGCTTACTTCATTCGGTATAGGGGGACCTGCGGATTTGGTCCTATTCCCCTCGAGCAAAGAACAATTAATAAAAGTTTTGCAAATATTGGCGGAAGCGGAAATCCCGGTTTATGTGCTCGGCAAAGGGACCAATGTTCTCGCGAGCGATGACGGTTTTTCGGGCGCTGTCGTGGTTATCGGTGAAGGATTGGACGGCATAGTTAAACTCGGGGGCGGTGTCTGGGTTTTTGAGGCGGGGCTGCCTTTATCCAGGGCTATATTTACCGTTGCTAAAGATGGATTCGGAGGTCTTGAGCCACTTGCTGGAATCCCAGGTTCCGTGGGAGGAGCCGTGGCGATGAATGCAGGGGCATACGGAGTGGAGATAGCTGACGAGCTGATGGAGTTGGAAATATGGGTGGGCAGCAGTAAAACAAAGGTGCTGAGGAAAGCCGACCTCGTGATAAACTACAGAGGGATTGGCATACCTTCTGGGTCGGTAATACTTTCTGCCAAGTTTGAACTTCCAAAAGTGGGCGCTAAGTATGCACTGGAAAGAATAAATTACTTTAAAACCCTTCGTGCCGAGAGCCAGCCGATCGACGCAAAGTGTGCTGGATGTATTTTCAGAAATCCTCCAGGGCTTCATGCCGGAAAGCTTATTGACGATGCAGGCTTGAAAGGAAAACAAATAGGCGGGGCCAAAATTTCCGAGAAACATGCGAACTTCATCGTTAATGTCGGCGGTGCAACCGCACGGGATGTTATGAGTCTTATTGAGCTAATTCGTGACGTTGTATACAAAAAGTTTGGAGTTAAACTCGAGCTGGAAATAAAAATTTTGGGGAATATATAATGCAAAATTTTGCTAAAATACTGCTTGCTATATCGCTTGTTGTGGGCATTTCGATGCTCTGGATTCTTGTTGTAAACCCGTTATTCAGGCTTAACAGGATAATAGTTACAGGTAATATAAGATTATCAAAAGATTATATATTACATACTATCGGTTTGACAACTGGCAGGAATCTTCTTCTGGTTAATGTTGAAAGAATAAAAAGAAAATTGATGAATATGAAGGAAATTGAGCTTGCGGATGTGTATATAAAATATCCTCATACTTTGTATATATCTGTAGTTGAGAAAAAGCCAGCTTATCTGTTAAATACAGGTAGATTTTGGGGATTAACGGAAAATGGCGAAGTGTTACCGATGGAAGGGTATAGCGGAATTATAGACCTTCCCATAATAACTCCTATAGAAGATTGCATTGTAGAACCATATACAATTGTGAACTGTAAATCCGCGAATTTAGCACTGAATTTTTTAAATTATATAGCAGAACATGAAAGCGGAATGTTGGACATAATCTCCGAGGTTATAGCGCCATATGAAGACGAGATAATCATTATATTGCGTGAAAGTGGAGTTAAAGTACTTGTCGGTGATGATTGGGATATATGGGATAAATTAAATGTGGTGCTCGACAATATTGGAAAAGATATACAAAAAGTTGATGAAATAGACTTCAGGTTTTCCGGACAGGCTGTGGTTAGATACAAGGAAAAATATATGGTAAGAAGTTGGGGGGAACAATGAGTGAGCATATTTTCGGAGTAATAGATATAGGCACGAGCAAAATAGGGGCTGCGATATTCGGCGCTTCGAGAAAGGGAATAAATATAAAATCTATATGTGCAAAAGAGACTGACGGAATTGTTCAGGGAGCGGTTATAGAGCCAGAGAAAACTGCTGCCACAATAAAAGTTGTAATGAGAAATGCGATAGAGATGGCCGATATTATGCCTGAAAAAGTATTTGGGATTCTTGGCGGAAGTGGTGTGAAATCATTCGTGTCCAAAGGAGTCAGAGTAAGAAAGGAAGGAAATCGCGCCAAAATGGTCGATGCTATATTTAAGGCTATAGGCTCATCTGAAATATTTTCAATGATGCCTGATGGGAAATTGATAGATTTCAAGTTCTTTGTTGAAAATGATTCGAAAGCGGATAATGACTTTTCAGAGCAAATTTATGAAGGTGATATAATTGCTTTTGCGGCTTCTATATCTTCTGTTGACAATGCTCAGGCTGCATTCAATATGGCAGGTGTATATGCGGATGAACTTATAGCGGGTCAGCTCGCTATTTCGGAGGGGGTTAGTTCAGAGGATAGGCACTGGGAAAATGCGATAATCATAGATATCGGTGCGGATGTAACGGATATTTTAGTTTATATAGACGGAAAGCTTGTTTTAACTGAAGCTCACCATCTTGCAGGAAATATTATAACGCAAGACCTCGTTTATATGTTAAGGCTATCAAAAGCCACAGCTGAAGGGCTTAAGAGGAACTTTGGGAATGCTCTTCCTGAGGAGATAATAGAACACGCATCAATTCTAATACCGACCACTGAGGATTGGGAAAGCGATACTGTTAATCTAAAGTTCGCCTCAAAAGTTATATCGGCGCGAGTGGAGGAGATATTTGAGCTGTGTAAGAAAATTATATTAACAAACAAGATAGAAATAAGTAAAAATGTTTTTACACAGGGTGTTATACTTACGGGTGGTGGCGCGTTGCTTCATGGTGTTGATGTTGTTGCGTCAAGGGTTTTTGGCCTGCCTGCACGATTGGCTGAGCCTCAAATAGAGATCAGAGCTCCCAAGGGCTTTAGAAGGCATCAATTCGCCACCCTCGTTGGTGGGATGCTTCTTGCGTATAAAAGGGAAATTCTTGGTATAGACTGCGATGAGAGCGACTCGCTTAATGCGAGTTTTTGGGAGTCGTTAAGGCAATGGATTTATGAGAGATTGTGAAAACAACACATTAAAAAGGAGGTAGTCATGCCGTTTGAGTTCGCGCCTGAGGAGTTGGTGACAAAGCCCGTAGCCCACCTGAAAGTTATAGGTGTGGGCGGTGGCGGTGGCAATGCCGTCACAAGGATGATCGAAGCAGGGCTTACCGATGTGGAGTTTATCGTAGTTAATACTGATTTGCAGGCTTTGCAGAGATGTCAGGCTCCTACAAAAATTCATATTGGAAGTAAACTAACCCGCGGTCTTGGAGCAGGCGGTGACCCCGAAATTGGGCGGAAAGCTGCTGAGGAGGACAAAGATTTGATACGAGAGCATCTTGAGGATACCGACATGCTTTTCATTACCGCAGGAATGGGTGGTGGGACAGGAACTGGCGCTGCACCAGTTATAGCCAAAATGGCGAAGGAACTTGGTATACTTACTGTAGCTATAGTGACCAAACCGTTTAAATTCGAGGCGAAAAACAGGCAGATAAACGCTGAAAAAGGCATCGAGGAGTTAAAGGGAGTAGTCGATACTCTTATAGTGATACCCAACGAGCGCCTTTTGACACTGGTTGATCGCGAGACGCCTATACTTAAGGCTTTTGCCATGGCGGACGAGGTTTTGTTCCACGCGACGCAGGGCATATCTGAACTTATAACAAAGCCAGGGCTTATAAATCTCGACTTCGCCGATGTTAGATCTGTTCTTCAGGGTATGGGTGGCGATGCACTTATAGGGACAGGTTTTGCCAGCGGAGAGAACAGAGCTATAGAGGCGGCCAAAAACGCTATTTCCAGCCCACTTCTTGAGAATGTCAGCATCACTGGTGCACGGGGAGTGTTGATAAACATAACAGGGGATGTGTCACTTAGTCTCGCTGAGGCTTCTGATGCAGCAAACCTTATTTCTGAGCAAGCTGGGCCAGATGCAAACATTATTTTCGGGGTCGTAGTGGATGAGAACATGGAGAACGAAGTAAGAATAACTGTTATAGCAGCGGGGTTCCAGCAAAGGCAGAGGCAACAGAAAGTTGTGCCCACGGTAACTGCAGCGCAAAGATTCACGAGAAGCATAGATTATGCGGAGACGCCAACAATTGCTGACGAGGTAGCGAGCAAAGTCAATGTCCCTCAGGAAACCTCACCTAAAAGAAGCCCAACCTTCGTGCCACCATCTGAGTTTGCAGAGAAAAAATCTGAGGAAACCGCTGAAAAGAAGGTAATTGAGAAAAAGGCTGAGGATATTTCGAAGCTATCCGTGCCCGGTCTTATGGACTTTTCTCCCGATGATTACGAGATACCTGCCATAATTCGCAAATCCGGCGCATAGCTCCCCCTTTGTTATAAATTCGTCATGGGCCCGAGGTTCTGCCTCGGGCTTTTTGTTTTCATTGAGCAAAAATATGTTGTTAATTTCATAAAATTTGGGTAAGCTAATATTGGTAAAGGTGTTTGAGAACGGAGGTAAAAAATGCGAATATTTTCCATTTTGGTTTTAGCTTCATTTTTCTTGTTGGCCTTCTCACAAGATATGAGCGGTTCTGTCGCATTTCCTGAAATTTACAACGATTTTACGATTAATCCGGGAGTAGCTGGAGTTATTGGCGCCAATTATCTTCATCTTTTACTAAACCATGAAACCGGCGAGAATCAATTTTCTATCTATGCTGGCGGTAAAGGTTACTTTCTTGGGGGAGGGTATTCGGATGAGGTTAAACACTTAATAAGTGGCATTGGTTTTGGCAGCAAAAGATTTGGGGTTGGATATTATTATAGGTGGATTTTCCGGGATAATAGGAAGGCTTATTCATGGAGATTGGGCTTTTTGGCTCGACCGTATAAGTGGTTTTCTCTTGGATTTTCCTATTCAAGAAATTGGGATGATAAAATAAGATTTGGGTTCGCTTTACGCCCAGCCACTGAGATAATAACCTTTTCGACTGATTTAGACTATAATGATAAACTTGATATAAAAAGCATGAGGTTAATTTTGAACCCCATTAAAGGATTATATTTATATGCAAACTGGAACACTGGAAATACATATGGTTTTGGTATTAGATTTGATATTTTGCATTTATCATTAATGACCTGCGGTAATAATGACAAGAATTCAAAAATATCGTTTACGACATTTTCGCGTCCACTTGAAAGTATATTATCACCGCGCATTAAAAGTTTAAAGGTAACCATTTCTGGAAAATACGATGAGGCACCGTTTTTGACCAAAAAGAGTTTTCCGAATTTTGTATATAATCTTACCAGTGTTATATTATCCGATAAAAGGCCTGATAGATTACTTATCAAATTAGATTCACCAGAATTAAGTTTTGCTCAGTATGAGGAACTAAGAGAATTGCTGCGGGAATATAGGCAAAATGGTGGAAAAGTTATTTTATATACTGATGGTTTGGCGAATGGGTCGATGTTTTTGGCATCAGTAGCTGATAGTTTAATCATGAATCCGATGGGATTCGTTAATTTCACTGGGATAGGTGTTGAAATGATCTATATGAAAAAGCTTTTGGACAAATTGGGCGTGAAAGCGGATTTCGTTCAAATCGGAAAATACAAGACTGCTGCTGAACAGTTTATGGCGGACACTATGTCAGAATATATGCGAGAAGAGTTAATGGATTTTCTATCAAAGCTTGATACACTGATAGTGTCCAAAGTAGCTGAGGGAAGGGGTAAAAGCGTTGATTTAGTTAGGCGATGGATTAACGATGCGCCCCAAACAGCCTCAGGAGCAAAGCAGGCTGGAATGGTTGATACATTGATGTATTGGGATGATTTTGAAAAAAAATATGGATGGAAAAAAGCTAAAAAATTAAGTTATATATTAAAATATAGAAATCCAATTTCGTATAGTTGGGCGGATAAAGCAAGAATCGCCATTGTAACTATTGATGGTGACATTATTCATGGCAAATCGAGACCTGGTGGCATATTCTTGTCAAAATCTGCTGGTGATGAGACAATATGCAAAATTATAAAATCTGCTTCCGATGATAAAAATGTAAAGGGTATAATTTTGAGAGTTAATTCCCCCGGCGGCTCAGCGTTCGCTTCAGAAATGATATGGCAAGCTATAAAACGAGCGAGAGAAAAGAAGCCTGTATGGGCATCCATGGGTTCCTTAGCCGGCAGTGGTGGATATTATATACCTTCTGCCGCATCAAAAATATACGCTGACAGATTAACATTAACTGGCTCAATAGGTGTCATAGGCGGAAAATTTTCCATCCGTGGATTGTTGGACAAAATAGGTCTTAATGTTAACAGCATATATCTTTCACCAAACGCTGATTTCTGGTCGTATAGCGATACTTTTGACATTTACCAGCGTGAAAGATTTAGGCAGAATCTCGAAGAAGTATACAGAATATTCAAAGAACGCGTTCTTTGGGGGCGTGGCAGATTGACACCTGATTCCCTTGAGAAATTGGCGCAAGGAAGAATATATAGCGGTGCAAAGGCCAAGGAAATAGGCCTTGTTGACGAGATAGGAGGCTTGCAAGTAGCAATAAGAGACATGGCAAAAAAACTTGAAATAGATAAAAAGTACAATTTGAAATTTTACAATCAGTATGAGAAGCCGAAATTGATAAAATATTTACGATATATAGGATTGGACGATGAATTGGTAGAAGATTTGTCTTTAATCTCTTCGCAAATAACAAACAGAAAGTTATTTGAGGAAAACATTTACTATTTAATGCCATATATTATAAAATTAAGATGACAAGAAAAAATTTAAAAATTGCTGTGATAGGCGCAACAGGACTTGTAGGACAAGTACTAATTAAAGAATTGGAGAAGGGTGGTTTTAATTTTGAGGTTGATGATATAATTCCTTATGCCTCGGGTTTGTCTGAAGGTAAATTCATAAATTTTAGAGGCGAGAGGATTGGCATTAATTCTTTAAAAAGCGAGAATATAGAAAATGTGGATATAGCTTTTTTCTGTGCTGATGAAGAGGTATCAAAACAATTTGCGAAAAAATTTATTGATAAAGGAGTTGTGGTTATAGACAACTCATCGGCATTTAGGCTCGATGCGGGAATTCCTCTTGTAGTTCCTGAGGTGAATGCTGATGATATAGGAGATGCAATGCTTATAGCAAACCCAAATTGCTCCACCATTCAGCTTGTGGTTGCGCTCTCACCACTTATGAGGTTTGGCATCAAAAGAGTATTTGTGACAACATATCAGGCGATATCGGGTGCTGGGAGGGATGCACTGTCAAGTTTTATAGAGGAATGGGAAGATATGTGGGATTGGATAGAAAATAAGTCGCTGGTTGAGCTGGTTTCAGAGCATCCATATGCTGATTTCGTGCCACCTGCACACTTTTCGAATGTGGTTCCGCAAATAGGCAATGTAGTCCAAGGTGATTTGTATAAGGAAGAATATAAAATTATTCACGAAACGAGGAAAATTCTTAATATGCCTGATTTGAATATACATGTTACGGCTGTTCGCGTGCCAGTTATAAATGCCCACAGTGAATCAGTATTTGTGGAGCTCGGAACCGAACCAAGTTTGGAGGATGTAAAAGATACTTTATCGCGCTCAGAGGGGATTGAAATTATCGAACCATATCCTACTCCAGTAGCCATAAGTGGAAAGAGAAAAGTTTATATAGGAAGAATTCGGCAAGAACTTGATGAACCAAATATATATCATTTATTTGTAGTAGCCGACAATTTGCGAAAAGGAGCAGCCACTAATGCTCTCCAAATAGCCGGGATAATCGCAGAAAGGTTTTGATTCGATATATTTTATACCGTTTCGGTTACCTCATCACCACTTTCAGCATCAAATATTCTATACTTGTTGGGCTCAACTGTTTCGTCCGCAAAAACTGTAAGGGAAAATCCATATTGGTCCTTAAAGTCGTTTAGTCTACCATTTGAAAGCAATTCCTCTGCCACCAATGGATGGACCAATATCAAAAGTTTCTTTCTCACCTTGCCCTTTGCCCTCATTAGCCAGCGTTCAATGTTTGCAACCATGGTGCTTGGCGAGTATATTCTTCCAACGCCTTCACAGGTAGGGCATATTTCTGTAAGTCTTGATATTATCGATTGTTGCACCCTTTCTCGTGTTAATATAAGCATACAAAATTCGTTCATAGGCAGAATTTTTTTGTGCGCTCGATCTCTTTTCATAGCAAGCTTGAAAGCTTTTTCCACCTTTGATATATTTTCAGGACTCTCCATGTCAATAAAATCTATAACTATCAATCCACCAAGATCGCGTAGACGAAGTTGGCGTGCTATTTCCTCTGCCGCCTCAAGGTTAACTTTAAGCAATGTATCCTCGTAATGCTTTTTTCCTACAAATTTTCCCGTGTTAACATCAATGGCAACAAGAGCCTCAGTCTGATCTATAACTATTTGTCCTCCACTGGGAAGTCTAACTTCGCGTTTCATCATGGCGTCTATCTGCGGCTCAATCCCGTAATGGTCGAATATAGGTTCCTTTCCCTTATACAATTCTATTCTGTCCACAAGTTCGGGTGCAACTTGCTTAACATATTTGACAACTTTTATATATTCATCTTTGGAGTCAATAATAAATTTTTCTATATCTGGTGAAAATTGATCCCTTATAAGTGCTGGTATCATCCCCGCATCTCGATATATAAGAGAACCAGGCGGCATGGCTATAGCTCGCTGTTTGACTTTTTCCCAAGCTGCCATAAGTTGCTCAAGGTCTTGTTTGAGAACTTCCGCCGATCTGCCTTTGGCAATAGTGCGAACTATAACTCCACAGTCGCGTGGTTTGAGCGCAGAAATGGCTCTTCTAAGTCTTGCGCGTTCGGCTCTGTCGTTGATGCGTCGTGAAATACCTATATGCTTTGCGCCAGGTATAAGAACTATATATCGTCCAGCGAGGGTTAATTGCGTCGTGCATCGTGGACCCTTGGTGCCTATAGGGTCGCGAACTATCTGAACCAGTATCTCTTGGCCTCGTTTCAATATGTTCTGAATTAAGGTCCCGTTTCGCTTTAGTGTGGGCTGAACAAATTCTTCGTTACCCTCCTCAGTTTCTGAGTCACTAAACGGGTTGAATCGCGAAATGTCGCTGACATGAAGGAATGCTCGTTTCGGAAGTCCTATTTCGACGAATGCAGCCTGCAAACCCGGAACAATATTTTCGACCACACCTTTATATATATTACCTACTATGCGTCGCTGGTCGGAGCGTTCCAGAAGAAGCTCGACCAATTTCCCATCCTCAAGTATCGCAACCCTTCTCTCGTGAAGCTGAACATTAACTACTATCCAGTTCATTGTAATCCTTTCAATGTGATTTTTCGTTCGTTTTCCGAAAGAAATTCAATATATATATATTTAGAATCAGGCGGAACTAACTCTGAAGGAAGTCTATCTGCCCATTCTACGGTTTTTATAGCATCCTCATCAAAAATATATTCTGCAATTTCGGAGGCAGTGGCTAAATCAAGATTATCAACTCTGTATAAATCAATGTGGTATATAGTATGCAAACCGTTATATATGTTGATAATAACAAATGACGGACTTTTAACCATCTTAATTCCCAAGCCTTCGCATATTCCTTTTATTATTGTGGTTTTGCCGCTTCCAAGCTCACCAAACAAAAGAATTGTGTCACCCGACTCAAGCTGTTTTGCTATATTCTTGCCAAGTTCTATCGTTTCGGAAGCACTTTTTGTTATAATTTTCATTTTGTTAATCCAAGAAAACTTCTAAGAGTGTCAAAAGCTATGAAGTCAGCTTTGTTTACTATAACAGCTTCAGGTGAACGGTAGCCACGGTCGCCTTCGTGCGAGTGTGTCGCTATTATGTGAGCAACTTCCTTAGGAAGACCAAGCTCAAGCGCTAAGGCTGCCCCGCTTATAGGATGACGAACAAATTTGCCAAAATCGCTTTTTTTGTATTCGCCTCCTTTGTATTCATATTCGAGAAGTTTTCCTACATCGTGAAGAATGGCGCCCGCAATAAGATAGTCCATGTTTATCTTTAGTTCAGGGTATTGCTTAATCATTGCTTTTGCGGATGCTATTGCTATATCAGTAACTGTTGCAGTGTGTTGCAGTAGTGTTACTGGGCAGTTGGGTATTAAAAGCGTGAATGGTATATTTAGTGCCTGTTCCTCGTCAAAGGAACTTCGTTTCAGTGCTTCCTCAAAGCATTTCTTAACTTTCTGGCGCAACTCTTGGTTCTCTATAAGCTCAATCTGCGGAATCTCATTCCAAATCCTTTCCATATTTCCCTCCTTGAACACGATTAAAAATAAGGTTTATTCGGGAAATCGCAAGGGCTCAAAAAATTTGTGGATGCCATTTTCCCTTGACAAAAAATACCATTTTGATAAATTCATTAAGCTTGATAACGGGGTCGTGGTGTAGCCTGGTAAACACGCCGGCCTGTCAAGCCGGAGAGCGCCAGTTCAAATCTGGTCGGCCCCGTTTTTCATTTTAACTATTCTGCCGCTTTTTGGTTTTCGTGATTCTCCGCAGTAGGTCGGTTATTACGACTCCGAGGTCGTAAATGTCCAGAACTCCGTCCATGTTTGGGTCTTCAAGGTCAAGTGTGCCCTGCGTTTCGTGAATTTTGTAAACGAGCTTCAGGAATTTAGATAGAACGAGCTTCGGTATTTTGTCGATGCCTTCTTTGCCGTACCATTCGAATACATCCTTGTCACGCTTGCTTGAATTGCACTTCTTACACGCCCAGACAATATTGTCGGTGGATTCGAGAAGAGCTTTTATCCTCGGGTCGACGCCAGCTCGCGATACAGGAATAATGTGGTCAAGTGTGAGGTTCTTTTGCGAGCCACAGTAAACGCAGACTTTGCCTTTCTCCCATTCCTTTTGATGATCACGAATTGTTGACGACCATTTCATCTGACCTGATTTAAGTTTCTTCCACCGCGAGACAACGAAACCGTAATTGTCCTTAAAACCCGCTGCTCGTGCTATAAGTTCAGCATAATACCAGTAGATAAGGTCACGAACTGTTTTAACATACTTTGGTGGTTTGAGCGACATCCCAACCCCCTATGCTAAATAACTAAACTAAGTCATTAAAAATTAACTCATTATGCTCGGGATTGTCCCCTCGTATATTTCCCGAAGCCTACCCACCTCGAAAACCCAGTCATTAATTTTAAGTAGTGGCTCATCTGTAGTAGCTCCAAGCACCTCACATTTTATTCCGAATTTTTCCGCAAATTTAAGTAATGCGCCGATGTTTTTCTCTTCAATTTCGACGATGAATCTCCCTTGAGTCTCGGAAAAAAGGAATATTTCTGGAGCCAAATTTTCAGGAATAGTTAGTTCCATACCTATACCGTCCGATTTTATTGCCATTTCCGCCAGTGCAACGCCAATTCCTCCATCTGAAACATCGTGAGCTGACAAAACTATGCCTTCATGGATTAGCATTAGCAAAAGCTCTATCGCATTTTTGTTCTCAGCTATTTTGGGCTTTGGTGCCTTTCCGAAATATCTTCCGAACATGATTTTTTGTAACTGGCTTCCGCCTATTTCTGCATCTGTTTTGCCTATAACCGCGATAACATGCCTGGGTGCCTTAAGGTTCATTGTGGTTATGTAGCTTTCGTCTTCAATTATGCCGACCATTCCTACTACTGGCGTTGGGAATACTGCTCCTTTTGGCGATTCATTGTAAAAGCTAACATTCCCACCTGTAACAGGTATTCCAAGCTCCCGACATGCGTCAGCAATCCCCGAGACTGCATTGGCGAATTGATACATTACCTCCGGCTTGGTTGGGTTGCCGAAATTAAGGCAGTCGGTTATTCCTATGGGTTTTGCGCCTGTTGCTGCTACATTCCTTGCTGCTTCAAGAACTGCTATAGCTCCGCCAGCGTATGGGTCGAGGTAGCTGTAGGCTCCATTGCCATCCATGGCTATAGAAAGGAACTGTCCCGTCTCCATAATGCGCATTACTGCTGCATCACCATCACCAGGAAGCATTACCGTTCTTATCCCTACCTGGTGGTCGTACTGACGGTAAACCCACTTTTTGGACGCAATGGTAGGCATACCAAGCAATTTTGGCAGCAAATCCCCGGCATCGATTTCGGGAAGTTCGGCTATTGGGTCCTGAGCTTGCAATGTTTCGAGCCAATCTGGTTTCTTTTGCGGGCGGTCGTAAATCGGCGCACCTTCGCCAGCAAGAAGCGCCCATGTAGGTATTTCCGCCGCAATCTCTCCACGCCAATAAACTCGTAATACAGGCTCTTCAATAACTCTTCCCACGACTGAATAATGAAGCCCCCATTTATCAAGTATCCTCTTTATCTCATCAAGCTTATTCTTCTCTGTTATGAGAAGCATTCTTTCCTGCGATTCGGAAAGCATTATTTCGTATGGAGTCATGCATTCTTCTCGCAGCGGAACTTTATCGAGGTCGAGTTCAATCCCTACTCCGCCTTTTGCTGCCATTTCCGCCGACGACGATGTTAAGCCTGCCGCGCCCATGTCCTGCATCCCCAGAACCAGACCTTTTTCAACGAGCTCCTGTGTAGCCTCTAAGAGAAGCTTCTCTGTGAATGGGTCGCCTATTTGAACTGCCGGTCTGTCTTCCTCGGATTTTTCGGTTAGCTCAACGGAGGCGAAAGATGCACCATGAATTCCGTCGCGACCAGTTGACGAACCGATATACACGACTGGATTGCCCGGTCCCGATGCTCTTGCTGATACTAAGTTCTTTATCCTTACAATTCCTACTGCCATAACATTAACCAGTGGATTACCGAGGTAACAATCGTCAAAATATATTTCACCACCCACAGTGGGCACGCCAAAACAGTTGCCGTAAAAAGCGATACCTCTTACCACTCCGTCGAAAAGGTGTTTTGCGATTGGGTCGCTAAGCTCGCCAAACCGTAGTGAATCAAAACTCGCTATAGGATACGCTCCCATACAGAATATGTCGCGAAGAATACCGCCAACTCCTGTAGCGGCTCCCTGGAATGGTTCTATGGCAGAGGGATGGTTGTGGCTTTCAACTTTGAATGCTACTGCCCACTCGTCGTTGAGTTTTAACACTCCCGCGTTTTCCTTACCTGGTTCAGCTAAAACTCTCTCACCTTCCTTGGGGAAACGCCGAAGGTGGATCAGTGAACTTTTGTAGCAACAATGCTCTGACCACATGACGGAGAATATTCCTACTTCTGTGTAGTTCGGTTCTCGGCCAAGAATCTTAACTATCCTATCGTATTCTTCGTCGGTAAGCCCAAGTTTCTTTGCCAGCTCTCGCATTGAGTCGTCCCGCATAAGTTCAATTCTCAATTAGCCTAAAATAATCGATAATGTCGCCCAAGCAACATTGAAAAGAGTTCTTGGCATGCACAATTTTTGTGCAAAGAAAGATGTAAAACCAAATCCTCGGATTGTTAAATTATTGAATGCCAAAGGAATACAAAATTGGCACACTAACTGTTTAGTATTAAGCGGAGGTGATAAAATGAAACACTCGAACAAAATAAAGTTTTTGATGCTTTTAAGTGTTATACTTGTTTTTGCGGTTGGGTGTGATGTTCCGCGATGGTATTGCCCGCCACCATGTGATGATTACGATTATGAGGACTATTGGGCGCCACCAGTCCCTCAGAATGTTCATTCTGTAACTGGCGATGGTAAAATATATATTTACTGGGACCCCGTTCGTGCCTGTGACCTCGCTGGTTATCGTGTTTGGCGCTCACGGACAGAACATGGCTATTACTACTTAATCGCCGAAACCCGCTCAGCAAATTATGTAGATTACGATGTAGTTAATGGACACACATATTACTATGCTATCTCCGCCTTTGATGAATGGGGTAACGAAAGTGAACTCTCCGACGAACTTGTGTTTGATACACCGCGACCAGAAGGGCATAGCTATCGCGCATATATTGTCGAAGAATTTCCTGATGATGCTGGATATGACTTTTCCGCCGAGTCTGTGGTGCCGTATGACTGCCCATGCGCTGACATTTTCTTTGGTTATGATGACTACGATGAAAGCTATTACATTCAAGCCTGCGATGAAAACACCGACATTCTAATTTACGGACCGACGGATGATTTAACAGATGTTGATTGGGCACCAGAGGATGGCTGGATAAGCGGTGCTAAGGTTAATATCTATGAAGGATATTCATACCTTGTGTGGACGAGAGACAATCACTTTGCTCACATAAGGATAAAATGTCTTTGCGGGGACTATGTGGTTTTCGACTGGGCATATCAAACGGATAGAGGTAATCCTGAGCTTTCGACCCCCGATGGAAATAAAGACAAAGTCGCTTTACCCAAAATCTTTCGCGAGCATAAAGTTAAAGTCTTTGGAAAAGAGTATAAGCAAGAGAACCTTTCATTTAATTAGGAGGTGATTTAAGATGAAAAAGATATTATACGCCACGCTTATCCTTGTTTTGGCGATTTCGTTCGCCGACAAAGCTAATGCGCAGTGTTGCTGTTGTTGGGATAACATACGAATTTCGTTTGGATTGAGGATAGATATCTGGGATTGTGACGATTATTTCGATTGTTGCTGCTGCGAGGAGATTATATACCTTCCATACGATTATTGGCCACCATGTTGCCGAAGGATAGTAAGGATTTATTTCAGCCCGTGCGGTTGGTATCGTTATGTATATTACCGCTACCCCTGCATTGGTTGCGAGCGAGTTTACATTGGTCATCGTTATTACTGGCGCAGAGCCGTGAGATTGCCGCATCGATATACATACACCGACATGGCACGGGAACTGGTTCGGAGGCACGGGCTTGGCGAAGTAACTACATATCGAACGACATCGCATCATGAGACCGTTACAAGGTCACGAACCACAACTATGACCTATAGAACAACGCGGGCGCGAGCGAATTCGTCTGGAACAACAGTATTGCGGAGAGAAACTGTAACCACAAAAACTTATCGAACACCGCACAAAAGAATGAAAGTTCGAAAATATCATGGAACCAAGCCGAAAACAAGACGGTCCAAACCGACATCGCGACGACGAATTTAAACAAATGTATTGACACGGCAATAAAACTGCTGAACATTAAGATGATGAGAAAAGTTTTGAACATAGCGATAGTTGCCCTCATATTAACAACGCCGTTGTTTTCTCAGAGGTTGCGGTCAGCCGGTGAGGACAGCCTGAAAAGCAGGGCGAAAGTAAAATCAACCCATAGCACTATTAAGAAGTCAAGCGGGGTATTTAGGGCAATAATCAAGGAAATAATCTCGAGCCCTGAATCAAAAGCGGAACTTGAAGAAGAAATAAAGGGAATTTTTGACTATTTCATTGACAACGATAGCAACGGAATTGACGATAGGCTTCAAAGCAAAAAATTGATAAAGTCTGGAGAAGGGGAGAGGAAGAAGTCCATCAGGAAGGCCAAGACTTATCCTACATCCAAGAGTAAAAAATCGGGAAAGACGAGCAAAAAGCGCGTGAAGAAAAGGGGACTGTAATTTTGTAAACCTTCCTCACCTCGGCGCCGCTTCAGGGTCGAAGCTTGAGAGAAAATCTTTCATAAATTCACCAAATCGGTTTTCTATTATTGCCTGTCTTATCTCGCGCATGAATTCCGAGAAAAAATACAGCGAATGATGGGTGGCGAGATATGGCGCGAGAAGTTCACCAGCCGAAAAAAGGTGTCTTATGTACGCTCGCGAGTAATTCCTACATGTGTAGCACTGACAATTGGGGTCGATAGGGCGGGGGTCATCCATGTAGTAAGATGCTTTAAGCGACATCTTACCTGCCCATGTATAAACTGAACCGTTCCTTGCGTTCCGGGTCGGTATCACGCAGTCGAACATATCCATACCCATAGCTACCGCTTGTATTATGTCCTCGGGTTTCCCCACACCCATGAGGTAACGAGGTTTATCTTTGGGCATCATGGGTTCGAGGATACTAACCATTTCGAACATTTCGTGTTTGGGCTCACCCACTGAAAGCCCACCTATAGCGTAGCCGTCGAAATCTATCGCAAGAATGTCCTCGGCAGACATTTTTCTTAGTTCCGGATAAACGCTGCCCTGAATTATTCCGAAAAGTGAAGGTGCTGTTTCGGGGTTTTTATCGTTATCGATAAGTCGCCGCCAATGTTCGTAACCTCTTTTTGCCCAGCGACTCGTTCGTTCAACTGCCTTTTTGGCATCGTCAAAATTTATCGGATAACTGGTGCATTGGTCAAATGACATCATTATGTCCGGTCTTAGCGCGAATTGAACTTCCACAGCTTTCTCAGGCGTGAAAAAGTGATAACCACCATTGTAAATCGATTGGAATCGCACTCCCTCATCGCTAATTTTCGTAAGCTCTGCCATAGAAAAAACTTGAAAGCCACCACTATCGGTGAGTATCGCTCGCTTCCAGCCAATGAATTCATGGAGACCTCCGAGACGAGCGATAAGCTCGTGACCCGGGCGAAGATAAAGGTGATATGTGTTGGAAAGTATTATCCGCACGCCAAAATCTATAAGGTCGCGCCACGGCATTGTTTTAACCGTGCCCTGTGTTCCTACAGGCATGAAAACGGGAGTAGGAACATCTCCATGAGGGGTTCTTATAACTCCTGCGCGGGCTTTTGTTTCTGAGTCAACTGCTATAACCTCGAATTCTATCATGATGTCTCCGCCATAGTGGATTCGATTGATTCCTCGAGTTTTTCTACTCCTGCTGCATCGAGAAGTAGTTTCTCAAATTTGTCAGCCGTCACATCCCACGAGTAATGGTTTCGTATCACATCTCTGGCTTTCTGCGATAAGCTCTGCATTAAATTTTCGTTGCTGAGAATCTCCTGGAACTTTTCCACGAAGTCGTTAAGGTCCTCGTGGTCGAATATCAGTGCAGCTCCCATAGTAGCTGAAACATTTTCGGGAATATCGCTTACCAAAAGTGCACATCCGCTGCCCATAGCTTGCAAAAGCGAAATAGATGTTCCCTCCACCTTTGATGCGTTTACGAACACCGCTGCGTTAAAATAAAGCTCATCCACATCAGCACCGTACAGAGGACCAGTGCAAATTATCCTGTCGTCATCCTTGGCTTCATCAAAGACTTTTCTTACATATTGAGGGTTGTATTTATTCCCGCCCACTATAACCATTTTGTAATCTGTTTTCACTCTTTTGAACGCCTTTGCGATAAGGTGTTGTCTCTTTTCAGGGGTTAGCCTGCCTACTGATAATGCGTATTTTTTTGGCGTTAGTCCGAGCCTTTCCAGTATTCCCGTCCTCGGTACGCTTTCCACAACATTGGCTCCTGAGGGGATGTAATGCGCATGATAACCGTACTTTTCCGCGTAATGCTTCTGGGCAGGGATAGCATCCACGACTATGTGTTTAGCAGCGTGAATCGCTATAGCCTCGCTTCGCTTCAGAAACCACCGCCCGAAAGGACCGTATTTCTCCCGCTTCCAATCGAGACCGTCAACAAAAAGAACAGTTTTCTTGCCAAATAGCTTAAGAAGCCAGAATATGAGCGCGTTGCCGACATTAAAGCCGAATATAACATCGAACTTTTTCCCGATAATACTTATGGCGCTAATAAATGTGTGACTCGGTGTTGAAAGATGGGGTAATTCCAATGATGGGAGGTATTTAAGTTTTATTCCGTGGTATTCGTTTGGTTTTCCTTTTGCTCGTCCGCGGCAATATGCCGTTACACTGTGCCCCCGCTGAACAAGCTTTAACGCCACATTTTCAGCAGTAACCTCGAATCCGCCGTATCGTGCTGGTATGCCACGGATTCCTATTATGGCTATGTTTAGCCTTTTGCTCACAGCTTCATAAGCCTTTTTATGTAGTCTCCGAGCGCGTCTTTCCAGTGTCTCGGTTTTATCCCAAGCTCTTCCAATCGTATACTTTTTATGGCTTCCATTCTTGGTCGTTTTGCCTTGGTGGGGAATTTTTCTGCGCCAACAGGTTGTATCTCCACATTCGCGCGGAGAAATTCTTTAATCGCTACTGCCATGTCAAACCGCGATGCCGGTTCGCCCGAATTAGCCACATGAAACAATCCATAGGCATTATATTCGATGAATTTTACTATTAATTCCCCGACATCAACCGAGTAGTTGGGTGACCCCCAGATATTGGCTACAGCTTCAATTTTATCGGCTTTTTTCATTAGGTTGAATATTTTTCCCACGAACTTTTTGTCCTTCTCACCACCGCCGAAAAGCCAGCCAACCCTTAGTATAAGCCATTTACCTTCATTTTTTGCCGAGACTGCAAGCTCGCCAAGATACTTGCTAAGAGCGTAAATATTTATTGGTGCAGGCATATCGTCCTCTGTGTAATGGGTCCGTTTGTTGCCTGAAAAGACGCCACTCGTTGATATGTAAGCGATTCTGCAGCCTGCCATTTCGCAAGCATCGACTATATTTTTTGTGCCTAAGGCATTAACGCTAATCGTTTCCTCTACATGGTCTTCGCACCAGTCAAGGTCGGTCAGCGCGGCAAGATGTATAACCCAGTCGAATCCACCATTTCTAATAGTTTCGATTACATTTTCTCTATTTGTGACATCGAGTTCAGACCTTGTTGGCACAACGGTTTCGAATTTTTCCGAAAGTATTGGCACCACATCGGCGCCGAGCATGCCATTCCCGCCCGTTATGAGAATTTTTACTCTCATAGTAAATTTGGTAAGGTTTTTATTCGAAAAGTTTTCTTAGCGAATCGAAATATTCCACTGCGGTAAGATTATATTTTATCGGTGTAATCGAGATATACCCCTCTTTAAGTGCCATAAGGTCGGAGTCCTCGCCGCGGTCAATCTCAACCATCGTGCCGCTCATCCAGTAATATGTTCTTCCTTGCGGGTCGATTCTTCGCTCGAAAAAATCGTCAAAGTAAGTTATCGCCTGTCGTGTTATCCTTATTCCCTTGATTTTCTCTCTGGATAGCGCGGGTATGTTTATGTTTAATGAAACCCCTGCTGGCAAACCGAATTTTAAAACCTTTTTCGCTATTTCCAGAGTGAATTCAGCCGCAACGGAAAAATCTGCGTCGGGTCTCCGCGTGTCGAGTGAAACCGCTATGGATGGTATTGACAACATCGTTCCTTCCGTGGCAGCGGAAACAGTGCCGGAGTATATCAGTGATGCTCCAACATTGGCTCCTTGATTTATTCCTGAAATAATAAGATTCGGCGGTCTTTTAAGTATAACTCTTACAGCTAATTTCACGCAATCGGCGGGGGTGCCGCTCACGGCATAACCAAAAAACTTACCATCCTGAACGACCTCATGAATCCTAACAGGGTCGGAAAGCGTTATAGCATGCCCCACTGAACTTTGCTCCCTGTCGGGTGCTACGATAACCACATCGTATTCATCCCTGAATTTCCTGTAAAGCGCCAGCAATCCCGGCGAATATATACCATCGTCGTTTACAAGAAGAATTGCCATAGATACTCCTTCCTTTACTTGAGATAAAATAGCCTAAAATAGGGTAAACGCAATGGTTTAGTTGAGATATTTTTACAGTCTGGGAAATGGTGGGTTAATAAATTACTTAATCTTCATTTCTCTTCGTCCAGAAGCTCTTCATCGGGGTTTTGGGGCTGTTCGGATTCCTTTTCGTCCTCTTTTTCAGAGATGACTATTTCTTTCTTCTCGGTAGCTATTTCTGTTTGAGGTATCTCTTGCTGAGACTCTTCGGCTTTTCCTGCTTCATCGCTTGGTTTCTCGGCGCCTTCCTGCCCAACCAAAGCTTTATAGCGTTGGTAAGCCAGCATTGCTTTATCATGTTCGCCAAGTTTCATTAGGCAATGACCTATGTAAAGGTGCACCTCAGGTATTTGCTGGTCTTTCTTGTAAACTTTATTAAGAAGCTCAAATGCATTCTTAATTTTATCGAGATGAAAATAAGCTATGGCAAGGTTTATCATTGCCACAGTGTTTTGGTTTACGATGTCCATGTTTTTTTCCATTAGCTCAACGGTTTCCGCAAATCTTTTCTGGTAGTTGAGGATGTATGCAAGGTTATTCATAGCTTTGACGAGCGAAGGAGATATGTCCAGCGCGGTTCTCAGGTATCTTTCGGCTTTCTCGAAATTTCCTCTTCTCATGGATACGAGTCCTAATCGCATGTATCCTACTGCTGACTCAGGGGCTATTTCGAGTATAAGGTCAGCTATTTTTTCAGCGGCTGATATCCTATTGCTTAGAAGCAGTTTATCGAATATGCGTGACAATTTTACTACGGTTGGGTCTTCTGATTCGAGGATTTCGACAATGTCGTCGTATTCGGGAAGGCCTTGAGTTATGAAGTTTATTTTCTCCTCGATTTTTGCTTCGCTTTCTATCTGGGATTCGGTGGGTGGTTCTGTGCGACGCCTGTGTAATAAGAGGAGTGCTATACTTAGTATCCCTATTAATACCAGTATTATTCCTACATAAAGCATTATAGCTCCTTTTTGGAACCTTGTGGGTCCGTGCACCCGCTCCTCGATTCCCTTGTATTTCGGTGGTCTTGCTTTGGTGACTCCGTTCAGGCTACCCTGCGGCACAACAGCTAACTATCCTACCGTTGCTCCCTTCCGGGCCTGGCGGGGTTCAGATAGCGCTGTTTGCGCAGGACCTGAACATCATCGCCACCGCCGCAAAACCTGCCCGAAAACAGGTGAACCTCAGAGCGGGAATTAAGCCCCGCATATGCCGGGTTTCGGGTTCAGGGGACCGGCAACCCCCCGCTTAGCACGGACCCTATAAAAAATAACTATCTAAAACAATAAGTCAATATCACAGAATAATTTGTTAAAGATCAAATCCTCTATTCTCAGCAAGTGGAGGCTCTTCGTCCTCACTCTTATCACTTTCTTTGTCTTCCTTTGCGCGCTTTTCCTTCAGTTTTTCTATCTCAAATTCTTTCCATCCGCGATCGGAACCACCAACGACACCAGCAACTCTTAGCTTGAAATCATCAGGATTCGAGGCATTAGCAAGCGCGGTCTCGAGTGAAATCATACCACGCTGGTAGAAGTAAAACAGCGACTGGTCAATAGTTTGCATTCCGTATTGCACTGTGCCTTCTGCAATAAGGTCGCGTATCCCCGATGTTTTCTCGGGATTAACTATACATTCTCTTACTGCTGCGGTTCCAATGAGTATTTCCACAGCGGGGACACGCCCCGGTTTGTCCGACCTCGGAACGAGACGCTGAGAGATTATTGCCCTTAGGGTTGACGAAAGCACAAGCCTTATTTCCTGATGCTGATGAGGCGGGAAGAAGGAAAGAATTCGATAGATTGTCTGCAAAGCATCGAGCGTATGAAGTGTTGAAAGCACGAGATGTCCGGTGTCAGCAGCCATTAACGCTATCTGCATCGTTTCAGCATCTCGGATCTCCCCGAGAAGTATCACATCGGGGTCTTGGCGCATTGCTCGCCTTAATGCCTCGGCAAATGAGAGCGTGTCTATCCCAAGCTCTCTTTGGGCTATAATGCTTTTTTTATTGGTGTGGAGATACTCTATGGGGTCCTCTATGGTTATTATGTTCTCAGCGCGCGTAGAGTTTATATAGTCTATCATCGCGGCAAGCGTTGTCGACTTACCCGAACCAGTAACTCCGGTAACGAGCACAAGTCCACGACGGTTATCGGCTATTTTTCTTATCACATCAGGAAGATTAAGCTCCTCGAACGATGGAATATATGTATTTATCAACCTTATCGCAGCGGCGTATGTTTCCCGTTGGTGGAAAAGGTTTACCCTGAATCTCTCGCCAGTCTCAAGCTGATAGGCAAAGTCGAGTTCGTATTCTTTCTTGAATCTCTGAAGTCTTTCTGGCGTAAGTATTTGATGAACAAGCCTTTCCATGTCCTCTTGAGTTACCGGCGGCAAATTCACCCGAACCAATTTTCCATTAACCCTATAGACTGGTCTCGTTCCAACTCTTAGATGTAGGTCCGAGGCTGGCAATTCGGGCATTTTTTTGAGAAGTGCCACTAAGTCGAGCATGATCTACCCTCAATCGAGTTCGACCAAAAACAAAGGTTGACCGAATTCTACTGGTGAGGCGTCCTCGACAAGAACTTTCTTTATAGTGCCTGAAACTTCACTTTTTACTTCGTTGAATAGCTTCATCGCCTCTATAAGGCAAACAACCTGACCCGGCTTTATGTGGTCGCCCACCTCAACATAAGGAGGTGAGCCCGGTGATGGTCGCCTGTAAAATGTTCCAACCATTGGTGCCGTAAGTTTGTATAACTTTTCCTCTTCCAGTTCTTCTTCTTTTGCCTCTTCCTTTGCTTGTTCTGCTTCCTGTGGCTTTGATTCTTCCTTGACAGGTAATGATTTAGCCTCTGTGCCTGCTACGGCAGCAGGACCAGTTATAACCGGCTGCACAGCAAAGTGGTTCTGATTCTTCTTTATAACTATCTTTTTGCCAAGAAAGTAATGGATTTCAAGCGATGATATCTCACTTTCCTCAACAAGTTTTATCAGCTCCTTTAACTTTTCTATTTTCATTTAATTTCCCCCTTTGAGGGTATAAAAGCAAAAATTTTTGTTTCTGTCAAGTGATATGATAGGTTGGCTGACGAGAGTATTTTGTTTTTTATTTTTAGCATCTACTTTTGTTGTTTTCCAATTCAGGCGGCGACCGGATTCGAACCGGTGAATCGAGGCTTTGCAGGCCTCTGCCTTACCACTTGGCTACGCCGCCAAAAAATAAGCGGGAGACGGGACTTGAACCCGCGACGACTACCTTGGCAAGGTAGCGCTCTACCACCTGAGCTACTCCCGCATCAGTGTAAGAAATTAAAAATCAAAAGTTGATTGTCAAGATTTTTTTACGATATACTTTTTGATATCATTTGTGCTGAATTGGCTTTGAAAACTTGATTCTTGCAAGGAGGTAAAATTAAATGGACTTACACAGAATTTTAGGGTAATTTTATGTTAAAAGCAGTTTGGAGGAAAAATGTTCGGAAGACCAAAAGAATTAGCACATCTGTCTTTTATCCTTGTCATACTGGGATTCATAATTCAGTCTATTGCGATTAAGATTTCCGAGACGAGCGGAATAATGGTTGGTATTGCGGTTGCTTTGTATTTCTCTGCCTTCCCTTTCGCGGTGGCGGGAATTATAGCTAATTTCCGTGTCGAACGCGAGAAAAGGTTCGGACTTTTCGGTGCCATAGAGGTTGGTCTGGGAGTCCTGCCGTTTCTTCTTGCGCTTATAATGATAATCTACATTTATGCCAGGTTCTCGTGACTTATGCAGATAACAGTCCAGAAATACGGCGGTAAAAGTGTCGCGACGATAAGCCGCATAAAGCAGGTCGCAAAGAAGATAGTAAAAAGGCAAAAAAGCGGCGAAAAGCTGGTTGTCGTGGTTTCCGCAATGTCTGACACAACCGATAGGCTTCTTGAGTTTGCCAAGCTTGTTTCTCCCAATCCTCCGGAAAGGGAACTTGATATGCTTCTCACAGCGGGCGAGAGGATTTCGATGGCTCTTCTTTCCATGGCTATATGGTGCAATGGAGGTAGAGCAATTTCTTTCACAGGTTCGCAAAGCGGAATAATAACCGACGATAATCACACTCGCGCAAGGATTGTGGAAATTCGGGCGAACAGAATAATAGAGGAGCTTAATAATGACAAAATAGTTATAGTAGCGGGCTTTCAGGGTGTTTCGGGTCGGCGTGAGATAACAACGCTTGGACGCGGTGGGTCGGATACTACGGCAGTAGCATTAGCATGTGCTCTCGGTGCCGATGTGTGCGAAATATACTCAGATGTGGATGGCATATACTCAGCTGACCCCAAAAAAGTTAAAGGTGCAAGACATATAGATGAAATAGATTATGAAACATTGTTCGATATGACATTTTTTGGCGCGAAGGTCGTTCATTCGCGCGCCGTAGAGATGGCAAGGAAATTCGGCGTAAAATTAGTCCTTGCCTCAAGCATGAAGGAAGGGAACTATACCATGGTAAAGTCAAAATCTCTCGAAGGGGCAAAATTTATTGCCGTATCATCTCACCCGGAAATTTACTGGATTGAAGCCACATTACCCAGGGAATCTTTCCGAAATGTTGTCAGGAAACTTGACGAGCTTAGAACCAACTTAAGAAATCCATCGGTTACCGTGGAGAATGTGAACATAAGGCTTAGTTTCTGGATTTTGCCGGACCAGCTTCCCGAAGTTGATAAACTTATAAGAGATACCGGGCGAGATACATTCAGAATTTACGATGCTGGATTGGTTGCTGCGAGCGGATACGGAATAGCACACAGCGCTGAAGCAATAGTTTTGATAACAGAAATCCTCGAGAAAAATGCTATTCCTTATCATCACATAGGAACTACCAATCAATCGGTGTTCATAATCCTGCCTAAGGATTTTGTTGCTTCTGCCGAGAAGGTGCTTCACAAAAGACTTATAGCTGAAGAGGAGAAGTTATGAATTTCGGCAAGTTTATCACCTATGAAGGCATTGACGGTAGCGGTAAGACTACGCAGGCAAAAATGCTTTATGATTATCTTGTTGGGCTGGGTTTTGATGTTATTCTGACAAGAGAGCCAGGCGGAACAAAATTTGCCGAGGCGGTAAGGAAAATTCTTCTTTCACACAACAATTTTGCTATTTCGCCCAAAGCTGAACTTATGCTTTATTTAGCGGCAAGAGCGCAACTTGTCGATGAAGTCATACTTCCTGCATTAAAAAGCGGTAAATGGGTTATCTCGGACAGGTTTTTCGATTCATCGGTGGCATACCAAGGTTTTGCGAGGGGGCTCGATCCCGAAGAGGTAATGAAAACTTGCCTGTTTGCCACTGGCGGTTTGAAACCTGACCTTACATTTTTTCTCGATGTAAGCCCTGGGACAGCGGCAGAAAGAATGGCTAAATCAGGCAAGAAACCTGATAGACTCGAGGCTGAATCCCGCGAGTTCACTGAGAAAGTCCGAGCTGGCTACCTGTGGATTGCTGGTAGAGAACCAGAAAGATTTGTTGTAATCAACGGCGAAGGCAGTATTGAGAGCGTTTTTGAGAGAATAAAAAATCGAATAAAAGAGATAATTTAATTAATAGCTTGAAATTTCGTTAATTATGATTATCCTTTAAAGAGGATTATTAGAAGAATAATTTGGAAGATTAATGAAAAATCGCTTTTTTAAAATAGTTTTATTTTTGCTTTTTGCCACTGACTGCTACTCTCAGGGTGTCGGAGCGAGATTGGGAGTTGGGCAGTTCGCCTCACAGGCTGAGCAGATCGACGGTAGCACAGGTAATTCCGGAATTATTGGCTTAACCTTGAAGTCAAAGCGAAATTTTATGCTTGACCTGAGTGTCAGGATAAATGGCACCAGGCAAACAGAGGTTGATTTTAAGTTGCTCGATTCGACATTCACGATAGCTCACCTTTGGCGAAGAATAGGCTACACGGCGGTGATAGTGGCTCCGGGGTTTAAGGTCGGTTTCTCGCAGCTTATAGCAGGGCTCGAGTTTTTTACGATGATAGGCGGTGGTGTATCGTTCGCGACAGTGCTAAACAGAGTTCAGTATTCCCTGCCGGGTGCAACACCAGTTTTCAAACCCTATGAGAACCACCAAAACTGGAAGCCAATATGGATGATAAGTGCTGGTTTTAAGATAAGGGTGCTTTTTTTAGGAATTTTCGGCGAGGCATCATACTACGATGGTACACCTCTGGAATACGATGCTGTGAAAATAAATGACATAATGGTAATACCTGGTGGTGAGGTTCAACCGAGGGGATTCGCTGCGTATATTGGGCTTTGTTGGGATTAAGTCGTCTTAATGCTTAAATGGTTTTGTGAGCTGGTTCTTTTTTAATGTGACGATTTATTATCTGTTTTGCTCTTTCTATGTCGTTTTCTATTTGAGCCCTAAGGACCTCAGTTGAGCAAAATTCCCGCTCTACTCTTATGAAGTCCACCAACCCTATGTTGAGTCGGGTGCCATAAAGTTTTCCCTCAAAGTCAAATATGTGGACTTCAACCATCTTCTTTTTACCAGATACTGTAGGAGCAGTCCCAATATAGACGACAGCAGGCATGTCGGGAAAATTATCATTAAATCCGACCATAGCTGCGTAGACGCCGTTCAGGGGCAGCAGTTTTTCTTCGGGAACTTCAATGTTTGCGGTTGGATAGCCTATTTGTTCGCCAAGCCCTTTTCCTTTGACGGTTATACCTGAGATAAGGTAAAGATGACCAAGCATCGCGTTTGCCTCGGCTATGTCGCCATATTCGACAAGTTCCCGTATGGTGTTGCTTTTTATAGTCTTTTCGCCAAGTTTTATTGGTTGAACAACTTTTACATCGAATCCCATAAGCTTTCCGAGCTCTGTAAGTCTTTCGGGGTTACCCTCGCGACCACGACCAAAGTGATGGTCATATCCCACAACCACGAGTTTCGCGCCGAGAGCTTTGACTATGAATTGTTCCACGAAGTCAGCATAAGACATGTCGGCGATTTGCCTGTTGAAATCCACATAAACGACGCCATCGAGTTCGAGCTTGCTTAGAAGCATGAATTTCTCGTAATGTGTCGTCAAAAGCTTTATGTTGTTTCCAAGAACCAGTCGTGGATGTGGCTCAAAGGTTAAGGCATAAGGTTTTAACCCTTTTTGTCTGGATATTGCTATTAATGTATCAGCTATTGCCTTATGACCAAGGTGAACCCCGTCGAAACTTCCTATCATCAGGGCAGAATCTGTGAGCACATCTTCTTCATGACCTTTTATCGTTATCTTTTTCATCGTCAGGCTTGATTTCCAAGTAGATAGTATCTTCCGGCTTTTTCTGAGTCCTTGCTATTTCACCTTTTGCGACTTTCGTCAAATATTCCGATAGTTGGTTCACCAGCTCGTCTATGTTTTCTATTCCTTTTTTGCGAGCAAGTTCCTCAAGCGTACCCCATGCAGGTTCACCACAAACAAGGCACACAATACCTCGCTCCGAAAGCCACGGAATAGCGTCTGGATACCGTTCAACGAGGTCCTCAATAAGTATGTCTTTTTGTATTTTTATCTGTTCCATGATTTTTATGAAGTGAAAATATCCTTTAATGACCTTTAGTCAAGGTATGTTTTTAAGGATAGTGTTTGGCAGATTTTAGAGGATTTTAAAAATCAAAAACTTTATAGTTCTTCCCGTTTGCTCTGATGATTGTTTCGCTATGGCAACCTTATTTGAGCCCTGACATTAACAACGATAACAATCGGCACGCCATACACGGACGATGCCGTGGGCGCGATGAACTGCATAAACATATAAACACTTCCCGACGGAGTTATTCTTCCTCCTGCCGGTCCAAATATAGAGGGCGGTGTATCAGTGCTATTAGTGGCGTAACGCCATGTGGATGGTATGTAATCATTAGTGGGAAGGTAGCTTATCGGGGGCCAGTCTGTGTTTCTAATGTTTGCTCTTAGGACGAAGCGATTATTACCAGGTGAATATCCAGGTGACCATGGAATTGTATCGCCCGTCGAGGCATTATATGTGCCCTGCACTCTTAGCGAAAGCCTTAAATCTACAGTTCCGCAGTTCGTTGCTTTTATTCTTCCGCCCATACTTCCTGGTCCCATTGAGCGAGTTTCGTTTACGCTAACCGTTCCTGGGTTCCAATAAAGCGAGTCTGCCCCGCCGACTGAGCCGTATTGATCAAGCTGTAAGCAGATAACATATATCGAGCCGATGTAATATGCCACATAGGTGTCAGGTTCAACCACTAAAATCGAACTGTGCATGGTATCTGTTGTGCTGTCTTCCCACATGCTGAAGGTGTACATTGAATCGGTTCCGGGAACCGTGTCGCGCCAACTAACACCAAAACTTACCGTTGTGCTTTCATCGCTCCAGAAGGAAGCTATGGAGGCACCGCAGATACTGGTATCTGGTAAATAAATACAACCATAAGGTTCAGCAGGGTTTTTCACTATTGTTATCAAATAGCTTGCCGAGTAATATGCGGTCAGCGTGTCAGGTCCCATGACTATTATGACCCTTGTGGGCGATGTGCTGCTATCATCCCATTGGGTGAAGTCATATCTTGCGGTTGCCGATGTATCGTAGTCTGATACTGTGAACATGTGAATGCTTCCGTTCTCAAGCCAGAGCTCTTGGTATACAGACGCTGAGTCGGTATAAGTAGTAGTATCAACAGTAAGGGTTCCGAAAACATTTGAAGACGGTATTTTCCTCACGATAACCAGATTCTGCGGCACATAGTTGGCATAGAAGATGGTATCAGTTACAACGATGTATGTTCTCGATGTGTCGTATACGCTGTCAAGCCACATGTTGAAGTGGAATCTGTTTAGCGAATCTGGCAGATAGTCTATTTGTGATACGGAAAGCTCAAGCGTTTCTCCGGCTTCAGCATAAAGTGTTTCAGATGATGAGTTATAGAATGTTACTCCGTTTATAGTTATGAATCCGAGTGTATCGGAGAGCGGATTTTTCTGAACTATAATTCTTTTTGCTGTAGTGCTCCACAGCCATTCCACCCCTGAAGGTGAATGAATCACGAATTCGAAAAAGTGAGTGAAACTGCTATCAAGGTCACCGAAGCCGTTGTATCCGATGCAAGCCCATGCCCCGTCTGTAAGCCAGACATGACCATTTATTGTGTCGCCATCGTCGAACCAATTTGTGCCCACAGGTGGAGTAGGAGCATCATGCGCACTTACCACGACAAATGGCCAGCGAAGCGTAGTATCCCATTGCCATACTATCCACGAGGAAGTGTCTATTGTGAATGTTACCGAATTTCCAAAACCACTATCAGGAACAGAACCCGAACCACGGTAACCTCTTACATTAACCCAATCACCTATAGCTGAAACATACACGGACTCGTCAACTGTTGCTGTGATTGTTGTGTATATAGGATAACACGATGTCCCTCTTGGAGGCATTGGTGTGCCGTATTCGGAGTAAACGGTTAAGCAGACTATGGTGGTCCCTAATGGTGCCCATCGCCAGCTTATAAAGCTTGGAAGTCTTATCGTAAATTCCACCGCAGTATCCGATGATGCTCCTGGTGCTGACCCACTTCCCCAGAAACCTATGCATTGCATAGAAGCTGCAGAGTCGTAGCGGTTTATGTGCGCGAAAATTGTGTCACCGCTATCATACCAATGAATCCCCACTGTAGGTATTGGTGTATCATAACCGTCCGTATCGGTTGGAGACACCCCTTCGTTCCTGACTACAAGCGGGAATCTCACGAGTGAATCCCACATCCACACGAGTTGCGAATTCTCGGTAAGACTGAAGCTTACTTCCCAGGGGGTGGGGTCGGTTCCGGTTGTATCTGTCGGCACAGAGCCGCTTCCCCAGTAGCCCGTGCAATAGTGGCTGTCAGCTGTCATTGGCGCTACCGAAGCATTTATGGTAGTTCCGTACGGGTAGCATGTGACCCCAACGGGTGGATTGGGTGCGTCATACTCGGAGAATACCGCGAGACAGACTATGGTTGTTCCCGCAGGTGCCCACCGCCAGTGCAACCATGTTGGCTGTGTCATTCTGAACGACAGCAATGAGTCTATACCCGCCGGCGGGAATATGGACCCACTTGCCCAATACCCTATGTAGCGCATGAATGCCGCAGCGTCCGTTATGTGTATTGATGCGTTTACTATCGTGTCTTTCGGAACCCAATAAAATCCTGGTGGAGGAGAGGGGGTATCGTAACCGTCGGTATCAGATGGAGTTATCCCGTCGTTTTCCACTACCAGTGGCAGCAGCCACAGCGAGTCCCATTGCCATACTATCCACGATGTCGCTGTTAGCGTGAAAGCAACGGTGTTGGTGGTTCCCGAATCGGGTACTGCTCCACCACCAAGCCATCCTGTGCAGTGGTGCCATAAGCCACCAACCAAAATGGATTCCTCAACCGTGGCGACTATGTGTGTGCCACATGGATAAACGGTTGTATCCGATGGCATCGGATGACCATATTGTGAGTAAACATAAAGCGTGCATTCGGGAGTTCCTTCTGGAACTGTTATCCATCGCCATGTAATGCTTGAGGGAGAACTCATTGTAAAGTATACACTGGTGCCAAATCCTGAATCGGGTGCTGAGCCGGTTCCGTAGAATCCTATGCAGTACGCCAACGAACCCGCAGCGACAGTAACTGGAGAGGTAGTCATGGTTGCAAGCACTGTACCAGCTGAATCTATCCAGTAATGCCCTGTGTCAGGTGATGGAGTATCGTAGCCTGAAGGGTTGGCTATGATTAGCCTGTATTGCGGCTTATATATCGCGGTTAGCGTTGAGTCACCCAAAATAGTTACCGTCCGCAGAAGAGATGTATCACCATCTTCCCATTGCTTGAAGATGTATCTGACTGAATCACCAACGACAACTGTTTCGTAGACCGCGATAGTGTGTGTTATTGTCCCCGAAAAGTACTCAATGAAAGGTGAGGTGTAGCTTGCGCCGTCAACTATTATTATTCCGTCAGGAAAGCCGGTCTCCACAACTAAATTATAGAGTATTAGCTGGCAATAAACGGAGTCTATCGCGACCAAAGATGTGTCCCAATCGGGAACATTGGTTGCAAGGTCGTGTCCACGGACACGAAAGTAATACCACATTCCATCGGTCATGCCTCTGAACATGTACGATGTATCGGGGGATTCGGTAAGTAAAGATGTCCATGTGCCGGTTGTGCTGGGTCTGTATTGAAGGTCGTAAACCCACATTCCCCAGCCGAAACCTTCCTCTGGAGTCGTGTCGTTGCCTATCCAGAAAAGAAGTATTGAGTCGGCCGATATGGTATCGTAGGTAACGATGTCGCCGAAAAACTGGGTTAATGGTGGTCTCCAGTCGAGGTCAATTTTTCTGAAACCTAGGTGAACGAGTTTGTGTGTGCTATGAAGCCAGCTGACATCGATAGGCGTGGATTGACCAACGGCAGCTGTGGACTTGTAGTTAGTTGAGCGCATGAGGTCTCCCTCACTGCCGCCAGCATCTATCGTGTTCCACTCTATTTTGTAGCTGCTCGAGGATTGAGCAGAAAGGTAGGATACCAAAGTTAAGAAAGCAAAAATTAATACACAAATTCTCAAACTTTGATTTTTTTCGTTAGTAGCGTGTTTCATTTAGAAATTTCTTTAATTTGAAAATTAAAATATCTATATATCAAAATTATGTCAAGCCAAGCTTTTGCAGTTAGAAGTCTCGATTCGCAAATCTTTTCATACCCACTTTTAACGGGAAATACATTGCGAGAGCATTAACAAGCGCTGCCATGCCAATAATTATTGCCATTTCAATTGTTGAGAATGGTTGCCCGGTTCTGACAAAGAGCATGTATCTGTGTGCAGGAACCGCAAGAAGTATTACCATAGCTCCCACATATATTAACGAAGTTAATGCAGCTATCATGCCACCGCCCGAGCTTGCTATTCGCATAGGATTCAGCTCCTCAAAATTCGGCATGGCCATTCCCAGTCCCGTGTTAAGACTCACAAGTGATATGCTCATAAGGAAAATTCCCACTGCGGTTAGCACAGTTATTATAGTGTTAAAAGCAAGCATACTGTTCGAAATAAGTGCTATTAGTTCTGCAACTATCAAAAATACGAGAAACGATGTTGAAAGCTTTTCCCGAAAAAGCTTTTTAATTTCTAAAGGAGAGGAAAGCAGTGCCCAAAGACTTTTGCCCTCCATGCTTATAGCTGGATACACGAATCGTACACACAGCGTCGCAAGTATATACCCGCAAAATGCGAAATTAGCAAAAGCTATTAATGTCAGAAGATATGTGCTCGTTATGTGGCGGGGAACGAAACGCAAATTGGCAAGATAGAGGATTAAAAGCACGAGAAGCACGGTGAATTGCGACCATTGATTGGCGTCACGGAAAAATAGCTTGGCATCCTTTGCGGTTAGCGCGCGGACATCCTGACTCACGAATGCTAATCCTCGCCATACTAATGATTTGAATATAGAGCGGATTTTTCTTTGCTTCTTTTGAGTCATCGTTAAGGCTGTTTCGAAAGACGGGAAGAAGATTTTTTTGGCAATGATATCAGTAACGAGCAATCCAAAAAGTGCGGATGATGCCAAAGCAGAACTGAACATGAGACCGTGGCGGAAGTCTCCTAACCTAAGGGAGCGCATTATTTCGGCAAACCATATATGTGGAAAATATGGATTTCTATAACTGCCGAGTTCCCTTAGGTAGTAGTTGAGCATGGTCATATCCCCGAGCACATTATACATTAGCCCGCCTGAAAGGTTGTTTTTTACATATATGTAGATAACAGCCAAACTTATTATTACCAATGATATTGCAGTCCACTTGAAAGTGAATTTTCGCGCTATTATCATAAGAATCATGGCGATAACTGCGCCAAGTAGCGCTGGGATGATAAGGAAAACAAGAAGCGCAGCAAAAACCCATATTGACCGCCAGACTGGAATGTGATTGGTAATTATGTATGCTAAAGCCATAGGGAAACCAGCTACTGCCGTTGCCCATGAAGAGTAGAAGAAGTTGTCCACAAACCTGCTCCAGAAAACCTGACTGTGGGTCATTGGGATGGACATGAAGTATTCCGTTTCTGCTGAGCGAAAAAGTGTGGAAATGGAGCTTATAATGTTACTTATCAAAAGCATCACGAAAAAAGCAAGAAAGCCTATGGATATTACTCTGTCGGCGAGTGCAACACCTATTTCCTCTACTGAGATGAAATAATTGAATATTCGCAGGAAAATGTAATATATTCCAGCGAAAAAGCCGCCTATAACCACTATCGCCGTTGCTACTTTAGCCCAGTGTTCCGCGTCACCTGTGAAAATAAGTCTCAGAATAAGTTTTAGTTTTAGTTTAAATATGGTGCTAAACATAGTTGTCCTCAATTCTTCTTACTGAAGCAAGGTTCCTTAGTTCTCTAAGAGTTCTTATTCCATGTCTGCTTAATGTTGGCACCACTTTCTGGAATATCTGCGCAACTAAAAGTGCATCGTCAAGAGCATTGTGTTTCCATCTTCTTGTTGTTATTCCGACTCGTTCCGCCATGGAGCTTAGGTTTAGATGCTTGTGTGACGGGAAAATTTTTGAGAAGACTTTTGATATGTCGATAGCCCAGTCGGTGGGCGGTGAGAAGCCGATATTTTTTGCGTTGTACCACAGGAACGCAAGGTCAACGGCAGGATTCTGTCCCATAAGTATTCTGCCCTGCGCAAGTTGAATGAACTCTGAAAGAGCTACCTCAGCTGTGGGTGCCATCCATAGCTCATCGCCGTCGAGTCCGTGAACCTTCTTGCTTTGTGTGCTTACGAAAGTCATGGGTTGGACAGGAGTAAAAAAGACTTCTCCATCAAATTCGGTCCCGAAAAGTGGAACCGCACCTATCTCGATTATTGAATCGCGTAAAGGGTCGAGCCCCGTCATCTCGAAATCGAAACAAAGGAATCTAATGTTGTGGATGTCGTCATTGGGATTTATTGACATATTTTTCCCCGCATTATGCCTCGGCTGCTTTTGTTCTCCACAAATTTAATGATGTGCTCTACTTCGTCAGTGTTGGCGACCTCACGCTTTATTTTTTGTATAGCTCGCGGTAGTGCCAATCCTGAGTGCGCAATAAGTTTTATCGCTTTATGAACTGCATCTATTTTCTCGCGAGGATAATTTTTCCTTCTCATACCGATTCTGTTTATATCTCTTACCCGTGCTGGATTACCTGAAACCAAAGCAAAAGGCAACACATCCTGCAAAACGAGCGATGATGCGCCTATCATAGCGAGCTTACCAATCCTTACGAATTGGTGTACGGCTACCATTCCGCCAAGTATAGCCATGTCCTCAATTAGTACATGTCCACCAAGTTGGGCAAGATTGGCTAATATAACATTGTTCCCTATTTTGCAGTCGTGCGCAACATGTGTGTAGGCCATAAGCAAGTTGTTGTTGCCAATTATCGTTTTTCCGCCGCCGCCTTTTGTGCCACGATGAATGGTAACGAATTCTCGTATCACATTCTCTTTTCCTATTATGAGTTCGGTTTTCTCGCCACGGTATTTGAGGTCTTGCGGGGGGAGTCCCAAGGATGCGGCAAAAAGAATTTTCGTTCCTTCGCCGATGCTGGTGGGACCTTCTATTATAGTTGAGGGTCCGACATAAACATTCTCAGCCAGCACGACCTCATCGCGTATTATAGCGTGCTCAGCAACTTCGACCCCATCGCCAAGCTCAGCACCAGGCGAAACATACGCAGTAGGATGTATCTTAATACCCATTTTGATTAATAAATTAATCTCGGGCTAATTTCGCAAGGTAAAGGTAAGCCGTGTTAATTCTGTTTGAGCAAGAAATGCTGGGGAACAGTTATTTAATGAAAAATGCCCTATAACTCAGGGTTTTTCCGTTTCTGAGTCTAATTCTCACTATGTATACTCCACTTCTTAATTTTTCGTCGGGTTTCCACAGGACATTTGAGCGCATAAATTGTGCAATTCTTTTTCCGCTTATGTCGAAAATTTCGATGGATGCAGCATTCGGTGCGGATATGATGCAGGCGTTGTTGAATGGGTTAGGTTGCAAACTTACTTTTAAGGGCATAGGGGTTTTCGTTTCCTCAGCCACTTTTGTAGAGTAGCATATCAAGGAATCAACATAAGGAATTGGGGTATCCACAACGGTCGGATGACTCGATGTAATCAACAAAGTTTCTGCTCTTACGATTCCAAGAGATATTGACGGAGACATGACAGATGAAGTGAGCATAGTATCTACAGTAAGGCAATTGTAACCGTTTCTCTCGAATTTTGCCAGTATTGAAGCCTGCACATAACGAGCGTATTTAGTCGTTTTTCCTATAACTATGATTGAACTATCTTGTTTCTGGAATAAATCTTCAGCACTGCTAAGACTATCGGGTATTACTTTTGCCCAGCTTAAATCGCCAGCGGAGTCGAATTTTGCCACAAGAAATTCCTTTGGATTATAATTTTTTATTAGTTGTCCAGCAATTATGTACCCACCGTCAAATGTTTGTGCAACATGGTTAACCGCAAGGTTCATGCGATTTAAGCCAAATATTTTTGCCCAGTTTAACGAAAGTATGCTGTCGACTTTAATCAAAAATATATTCCAGTAACCGATTGCGTCTCTGCATTTGCCAGCAACTATATATCCACCATCGCTGGTTTTCTTGAAGTCCGATAGTCTGACATCTGTAACGAATGAAAATTGGCGTGTTCTTATTGCTCGGGCTGAGGATCTTAATTGAGCTAAAACTATGCTGTTTGTTCCGGGGGCAAATGTTTGTAGGGCGACTGTGAATTTGTTGTTCGTTTCAGGCACTACTTTTGCTTTGGTGACGGAATTAGGAGTTGAGATTGTCTTTGACCACTCAAGTGTTCCAGCTGAGTTAAGTTTAAATACGCCTATTCGTGAGTTTAATGATGAAATAGTTATTGGAATAAGAATAATAAATCCTTCATCCGAAATTTGGGTAATATCTGGAAATCGCCAAATACTTATTGTATCTGGAAATGATATCTGGGTCGCCCACTGGATTCTTCCAGATTTACTATATTTGACAATAGTCGTTTTTGGTGCTGTAACCATGAAATCTGAATTGATAACAATAGCGCAACCACTATCCTGAGTAGGGCAAATGGGAATAATTGCTGTGTCAAGATTCGTTATGTCCAGCGCTTTTATCCAAATTATTGAATCATTTTGGTCGAACTTAATCAAATATGGAGAGAAGCCCATTTCTGATGGATTACTGAGTATTCCCACAAGGATATATCCACCATCTGGTGTTTGGGCGAGTTCGCGGACAATATCGAGATATGACAATTCAATTTTTCTGGAAAAATTTGAGCCGTGCACAATGTTAATCAATATTAGAATTAAAATCATAGATCTTAAACACTTCATATTTTCCCCCTTTCTTATTTTTTGGCTACAATTTTTGCTCTCCTCGCCTAATTCTTAGTAATTTTTCATATAATCCTCCTTTTGCTGTGTTTTCCGAAAATTTTTCAATAATTAACCCCTTATTTCCACACCCCGGGTACGCAGCAGCTTTTCCCGTAGCAACCATTGCTATCGAGCTTATAGTCGACTATCCAGTATCCCTCTCTATCGATGAGCTTTTTGCCGTCGGTGGGGCAATATGTGTCCTCTCCAGCATCACCGGGAACATTGCCAATATAGACATATTTTATACCTTCCTCGAGCGCTATTCGCCTTGCCATATGGAGGGTTTTGACGGGAGTAGGGGGCCTATCGTTTAGTTTATAGTTGGGATAGAACCTCGAAAAATGAAGGGGAACATCGGGACCGAGATTCTTGACCAGCCAACGGCACATTTCGCGAATAGTGTCGGGGTCATCATTGGCGCCCGGTATGATTAAGTTGGTTACCTCTATCCAGACGCCCTCTTGGCGAAGTATCTTGAGCGTGTTAAGAACCGTTTTTCGCGAGGATTTCGTGTATTTTATGTAGAAGCTTTCTGGGCCTTTAAGGTCGACATTTGCGCCATCGATAACTTTCGCAAGTTGCCTTAAAGGTTTTTCGTTAATGTAACCGCATGTTATCCACACATTTTTAAGTCCAGCTTTGTGGGCAAGCACGCCAGTATCATACATGTATTCGTAGAACACAGATGGTTCGGAGTAAGTGTATGCGATTGATTTGCAGCCCGTTTCCAGTGCCTTTCTGACTACATCTTGAGGTGTCATAACGACAAAAGGTGTTTCCTCGGGCAGTGCCTGTGAGATAGTCCAGTTCTGGCAGAAAATGCATGATAGGTTGCAGCCCACTGTAGCAATTGAGAAAGACTTGGTGCCCGGCAAAAAGTGGAAAAGGGGCTTTTTCTCTATAGGGTCGATATGGACCGCTACTGGTCTTGAGTAAACCAGCGTTCTAAGTTTACCATCGATATTGGCACGAACACCGCAGATTCCTCGCTCGCCCTCCTTTATTATGCATCTGAACGGGCAAAGTTCACATTGAACGGAACCATCAGCAAGTTTTCTGTACCACATAGCTTCGTGAAGAGAAAGACCATAATTGCGAATTTTTTGAGCCGTAAGAATAGCTGCTTTTTTAACTCTGTTGAGAATTGAGCTGTTGGAGGCTGTAAAAAGTCCTATCAACAGAATTAATAAGATTATTTTAAAACTGTTTTTGCTCATTTCTTCCCGTAAATGTCGTGCTTCTTCTAATTATTTTACGGTTTTGGGGAGCACTTTCAACACAAAAGTTTTTGGCTCGTTATCGGTTACATATTTTATTTCGAACCTTTCAGGATACTGATTTATCGCCGGGATTAATATATATCCTGTCGAATATGTCATTCTGTCAACTATTACGAAATCCACACCCGCAGAATCTATAAAATCGATTATTTTTGGAGGTTCTGCATATGGATACTCGGCTACTTTCCTTCCTGAGAAATACCATGCGAGCCGAGGTTTTCTGCATAGTATCAGGGCATCCTCGGGCGTATTGTTTCTTATCCATTCACACGCCAATATGAAATTTGAATAGGTTGGGTTGTAACCTGCGAATCTGTCTCCTTTTATGTTTGAGATTAAGGATGGCAAGCTGGTACGCACGGTTTTCACATAGGCAACGGTCGCGCTTATGAGCATAAGTACAAGTATCAGATAAATTATAATTTTGTTTAATTTTTTGTCTCTTATAAGTTCATTAATGCCATAAAGGAATATCAATATGATAAGGGGAAATATTGGAACAATGTATCGAACTATAGCCGCGTCCTCGCGAAACATGAATAACATCGATAAGTATATAACTAAAAATATTGTGATATGTATGAG
>JAGGRZ010000014.1 GCA_021159335.1 bacterium | reverse complement strand
ATACAACTGATGGCATTACATGGGACACTCTTGCCATGGACTTTATGTGCTGGAATTTCGCTTTTTCTGGTGATACAGCTTACTTCGCCTGCGATTCTGGGTTGTTTCGAAGCGTTGCTTTTGGTGAACCCGAAAAAATTGAGGTCTACGATCCTGAAAGTAGCTGGCCTTTCCCGCTCTCATCGATGGTTTCGGTGCTCGTGGTCAGAGGGACATTGTGGGTTGCAAGCGAGTTTGGTCTTGCGCGTTCTACCGATGGTGGCGAAACGTTCAAAGTATTTCTCTATAGACCAGAGGTAGCTCCCGGACAAAAGACATATGCGTTTCCCTCTCCGTTTTCTCCTTACATTCACTCACGGATGTTTTTCGTTTTCGACAACCCTGTGGATGGCAATGTTAAACTTGAGATTTTCGATTTCGCACTTGATGTAGTTTATTCGTGCACAAAATATCGTGATGCAGGAAGACGCGCTGTTATTGTATGGGATGGAAAGGATATGGATGGTGAATTCCCGGCCAATGGCATTTATCATTACAGGATTACTCTGCCCGACGGCGAGCAGTTGTGGGGCAAGTTCGCACTAATAAAGTGAATGCTATGCTTAAAAAGATTTTTACATCGCTAAGGAAAACTCGGGAACGACTGGCTAATGCTATAAGGAAAGCGATTCCTCTTGGCAAGAAACTTTCGCGAAAAGATGTGGAAACTCTCGAGGAAATACTAATAACCGCGGATGTTGGAGTAGTAACCACCGAGGAGATTGTAGATGAACTTATGGAGCGTATTTCTCAAAGTGAGCTTACAGGTGGTGATGCATTAAAGCTTCTCGAGTCGCACCTTCTTGAGATTCTCGGTGAACCTGAGGGGTTTGAGATAGTGGGTAAGCCACATGTGATAATTATAGTCGGCGTTAACGGCACGGGCAAGACAACCACAATCGGTAAACTCGCGCACATGCTTAAGAGCGAAGGCAAGAAAGTTTTGCTTGCCGGTGGTGATACATTCCGTGCTGCAGCTCAGGAGCAGCTCAAAATATGGGCTGATAGAGTCGGTGTGCCTATTATTACCGGTCAACCGAAAGCCGACCCCGCTGCGGTTATTTTCGATGCGCTGATGCATGCTAAAGCGAAGGGCTATGATGTGGTTATCGCTGATACTGCTGGAAGACTGCACACCAAGAAAAATCTTATGGAAGAGCTAAAAAAGATTGTGCGCGTTGCTGGAAAAGCCGTTGAGGGAGCTCCGCACGATGTCTTTCTAATTATTGATGCGACGACGGGTCAGAACGGTTTGTCGCAGGCTAAAATATTCTCTCAGTCAATACCGTTAACCGGGATAATACTAACAAAGCTCGATGGAACCGCAAAGGGCGGAATTGCTGTAGCGATAAAGCGGGAACTGGGAGTTCCAATAAAATTTATTGGGGTGGGTGAGAAAAAAGAGGACATAGCGCCATTTATTCCAAGCGATTACATAAAGTCTATGCTTGATTTGAGCAACGAGAACAAGGCTTGATGCACAAAAATTTATTGATATTGTGCGGTCTTAGCGTAGATTTGGGCAAAAAACTAAAGGAGGATGTTATGACGGTTCCGCATCACATAAAGGACCCGAAGCTCGCAGACATTGGAAGGAGGCGGATAGAATGGGCAGAGCGCGACATGCCAGTTCTAACGCGTATAAGACAAAGGTTTGCTAAAGAAAAGCCTCTTGAGGGCATAAGAGTAGCTGCGTGCCTTCATGTTACGACTGAGACTGCGAATCTCGTTCGCACTCTCGCTGCTGGTGGTGCTGAGGTAAGGCTTTGCGCGTCAAATCCGCTATCGACTCAGGATGATGTAGCGGCTGCGCTGGTTCACCACTATGGAATCTCAGTTTTCGCTATTAAAGGAGAGGACAGGAGAACATATTATGACCATATAGAAAGTTGCCTTGAGTTTGACCCTCAAATAACCCACGACGATGGGGCCGACCTCGTATCGACATTGCACCAGAAATACGCCGATACCAAGGCTAAAAACATTTGGGGTTCTATGGAAGAGACCACGACGGGAGTAATAAGGCTTCGTGCGCTTGAAAAGCAAGGCAAACTTTTGTTCCCCGTTTTTGCTATTAATGATGCAATGACAAAGCACCTTTTTGACAATAGATATGGGACTGGTCAATCTACAGTGGACGGCATAATAAGGGCGACTAACAGGCTTCTCGCAGGCTCTGTTTTCGTTGTGGCTGGATATGGCTGGTGTGGCAGAGGTATTGCCACGCGTGCGCGAGGTATGGGCGCGAAAGTTATAGTTACTGAGGTTAATCCTATTCGTGCTATAGAGGCAAAAATGGACGGTTTTGATGTGATGACGATGGCAGAAGCTGCCAAGTTGGGAGACATTTTCTGCACATCGACGGGAAACATAAATGTCATAAGACCAGAGCACTTTGAGCTTATGAAGGATGGTGCTATCGTGGCTAATGCCGGTCACTTTAATGTGGAAATAGATATTGAAGGGCTAAAAAAGCTTGCAAAGGATGTGAAACCCAAAGTGAGACCTTTCGTCGACCAGTATATCCTGCCCGATGGGAAAAGCATTTTCCTTCTTGCTGACGGCAGACTTATAAATCTTGCTGCTGCTGAGGGGCATCCCGCTGCTGTTATGGATATGTCATTCTCGCTACAGGCTCTTATGGGAGAATATGTTGCCAAAAATAAGGGTGACTTTGAGCCAAAAGTCCACAGGGTGCCCGAGCACATCGATAAATGGGTTGCTGAAATAAAGCTTGAGTGCATGGGTGTTACTATAGATAAACTAACCCCTGAGCAGAAGAAATACCTTGAAAGCTGGGAAATGGGCACATAATTCCTCTAAGATTATTGCCTCGATTTTGATTTTTACGGCAATGCTCGCTTTGTGGGGATGTGTGCCTTATCCAAAATTTACCTGTAAAAAGGGAAATATTGGTTATTCCCGCTCGATGGAGACTATAGAACCCACTGTCTCAAAACGACTTTCGACAGCCCAGAAAAAAGTCGTGGATGCTGCCAAGTCATATCTTGGGGTTAGATACAAACTCGGCGGTAACGACCGTTTTGGCATGGATTGCTCCGGGCTTGTGCAGCGTGTTTTCAGAGATGCACTTGTTATGAAACTTCCGAGAACTGTTGAGGACCTCTGGAAATTAGGTAAGTCCATATCTTTTGAAGAGCTTGAACCCGGTGATCTCGTATTTTTTTCTCCGGGCAGTGAAAACAAAAGATATCCAACTCATGTTGGAATATACATAGGAAATTACAAATTCATACACGCCTCTGAATCCTCTGGGGTTCGTATAGATTCGCTTATTAACCCCTTCTGGAAAGGAAGGTTTTTCGGCGCAAGGCGGATTATAAGGAAGTTTTGATTACGGATTTTATTTAAAAACTCTGCTACCTGGTTTTTCGAGCGGAATGCCTTTTTTGCACAGTGGGCAGTTGTCTGGTTCAAAGGTGTCTATGTCTATTTTTGTCAGTGCTATGAACGGAATATTTCCGAATTTTAGTTCTCTGCCGCTTGTGCGGTCTATTATAGCAAGCACAGCCACTGGAAAGCCGCCAAGTTCTTTAAGGACATTTATGACTTCGGCGGTGGACCTGCCCGTCGTTACAACATCCTCCACTACTAAAAATTCCTCGTCCTTAGCTATGGTGAAACCTCGTCTTAGCGTTGGTGTGCCGTTGACTTTTTCTATGAATATGTGCCTGCATCCAAGAGCTCTCGCCACCTCGTGACCTATTATTATCCCGCCCAAAGCCGGCGATGCTACCAGTGGTGGAGTTTCGAGTCCAGCGTCGCTGAAGCGTTCTGCCAATGATTTGCCCACTCTTTCGGCAAGCAAAGGATACTGAAGCAATCTCGCACATTGAATGTAAGTGTCCGTGTGCAGACCCGATGAGAGCAGAAAATGTCCTTTTAATATTGCCCGGGTGCTTTCCAATAAATTTAGTATTTCATCCTGGCGCATTTTACACCTCTTTATTTCTCAGTTTTGGGCGAATTTCTTAGTTGATTGATTCTATCCTTTATGTCTTTGGCAGCGTTCTTCGCAGCCTGGGCAAAGTCGCCGCCTTTTGAGGCGTAAATTATGGACCTGCATGAAACGATTATCGGGGGCATTCCATCTGTCGTGGGACCATATTTTATAGCTGGCTCGAGCGCACCCCCCTGAGCACCGATACCTGGTATCAGAAGCGGAGCTTTTGGTGCGTTCCGCCGGACCTCTATAAATACTTCTGGATGTGTTGCGCCTACAACCAAGCCCAGACGGGTTCCCCAGCGTTCACTCCAGCTTACCACAGTTTCAGCAACGATTTCAAAAAGTCTATCTGAATTCCTAAACTTTCGTCCCTCGAGGTCCTCGTAACCTGCGTTACTCGTCGCGCACAAAACGAACACTCCAAGGTCCTTTTGAACGAAGGGGAAAATTGAGTCGTAACCCATATATGGATTTACTGTGACAGCGTCTGCACCGATTATGTCCACAGCAAAACGGGCGTAATGCTCGGCTGTATGGGGCACATCGCCGAACTTGGCGTCAAGAATGACGGGGATGTTATCGGGAATCCTTTTGACAACCTCCACAAGTGCCTTAAGACCATCATTTCCGAGGGCGAGGAAAAAAGCCACATTAGGTTTGTAGGCGCAGACCAACTCTTTCGTCGCGTCTATGATGTCAGCGAAGAAAGCTACCACGCCATTGGCATTTTTTGGAATACTTTCCGGAAGATACTCCAATATTGGGTCAAGACCAACGCACAGCCATGAATCATTGGTGTTGGCGGCTGAAAGATACTTTTTCCAGAATTGTGCATCAGGCATTTCTCACCTCACGGTAATTTTAGTATTTTGTGAATTTGCACGCTTAGTCTTACCGGTAATTTGTGTTCTATTATCCATCCTGCAAGTCTTCTGGCAGATAGTCTTCCCCACGCCGGCTGGAAGAATAGATTAGCACGAGTAGGATTTTTGAGAATGAAATCCCTTGCCCAGTCGAAATCTTTTCTGTCGGAAATAACGAACTTAAGTGCATCCACTGGGCGAAGAAGTCTGAGATTAGGATTGTAGTGCTTACCAACCTCGCCGCTTGAGGGTGTTTTAATGTCCATTGATATGGACACCCCATCCATAAGCACTGGGGCAATGGGTCTTGTGCCATTTGTTTCTATAAGGACATTTTTCTTGCCATTAATCCAGTTTTTTACAAGTTTTCCAACGCTTCTTTGGAGGAGTGGTTCGCCGCCGGTTAGCAGAATCCATTTTTCCGGGGTTTTTATTCCGCGCTCAACCAGCTCCGAAAATGGTATTTCACGTCCTCCACGATGAACCTCCGGTGTGTCACACCAGCTACAATGAAGATTGCAGCCGGAAAGTCTAACGAGAAGGCATGGTTGTCCAACCCAAAGCCCCTCACCTATAATGGTTCGTACTATTTGAGTTATTCGCATGACTCGTAGCCGATCAAATCATTAGCGTAAAGTTTCATCACTACCAGTGCTTTCTGCGGTCCAAATTTTATTGAATCTAAAGAATTATTAAATTATCCAAGATTTGGCGGATTAGCAAGATAATTGTTTTGCCACCTTTTCCATTGCCTAAAAAATGTTGTTAGCATGGTTATAGCTTTTATATTCATTAAAACTTATGGAACGAGTTCTAACCAAAAAGGAGATGATACTTTTTTTGGTGGTTTCGGGTTTGCTTTGGGCAGCAAGTTTCCCGCCTCTTCCAACGGGTTTTTTAGCATATTTTATGCTCGTTTTTTTATGGTTCGCCATAAGCAATGTCGAAAATGGATGGAAGGCTTTTAAGGCTGGTTATATATGGGCATTTGTTGCGACAGGCGCAACGCTCTGGTGGATAACAAAGCCGACCATACCAGGATTTATAGCAATATTATTTTATCTTCCTATCTTTGGCGCTTTGTATGCATGGCTTCATTATAAAATCTCAATTCGTAGCGAAACTCTTGCCATAGTACTTTCCCCAGTTATCCTTGTTGGCATTGAGTATCTGAGGTCATTCGGGAAGCTTGGCTTTCCATGGATGAACCTTTCATACACTCAAACATGTTACCCTGTGCTTATACAGTTTGCTGATATAGTAGGGAATTATGGCGTTTCGCTTTGGGTGGCTGCTATAAATTCATGTCTTTACTTTATTATAAAAAAGCCTCTCTCTAAAGGAGCCATTTTTTCAGCTATAGTTCTGCTTGCGCTGTTTCTTACCGCCTTCCTTTATGGAAAATCTCGTATGAGAAAACCTATAGAAGGTGTTCCTGTGGATGTGGCCGTGATTCAGAGCAACATAGATCCTTATAAGAAGTGGGCTGGAGACTTCAAAAGGATTAACGCCAAACTGCACGCCGATATGATAAAGGCTGCGTCCGGGCATGCAGCGCTCGTTATAGCGCCAGAAACGGCTACGGCATGCTACCACAAACTTGCGCCATCTATATTCTCGGTTTTCAAGTCCGCAACTGTTGAAGCAGGGGTTTATCTTCTGGTTGGAACACTCGACTTCGACCCTGAAAAGCGAGAAAATTACTTTAATTCAGCTATTCTTATTTCTCCCGATGGGAAAATAATTGGTAACTATTACAAGATTCAGCTCGTTCCCTTTGGTGAGCAGGTTCCGTTTCAGGATAGATATCCATTCCTGAGAAAGATTAATTTTGGTGGGAGCCACTTTTCTGCAGGCAAAGAATACACATTATTCAAGTTTGAGCCTTCGGAGGGCAGGATCGTCGATTTTTCAGCCATGATTTGCTACGAGTCGGCTTTTTCATGGCTCGCAAGGAGGTTCCGAAAGGAAGGAGCTGACTTTCTCGTTAACATTACTAATGATGGTTGGTTCGGCAAAACGCCGGGACCCTAACGATGGTTGGTTCGGCAAAACGCCGGGACCCTATCAACATGCCATGTTTAATGTTATGAGAGCGATCGAAAATAGGGTTTGGATAGTCCGAAGTGCCAATACTGGAGTATCAATGATAGTTGACCCTTACGGCAGGGTTGTAAGGCAAACGCGCCTTTTTGAGCGATGTATGTTATTTTTCACCATTAATGCTACTTATGAAAAGACGGTTTATGACAGGATAGGAGATGTTTTTGGTTTTGTTGGGTTTATGTTCTGTGTTCCACTTTCTTTTTGGGCAGCATTTCAGAAAAGAAATGCGTAAATACTCTCGATTGCTTAACTTGATTACCGTAGTTAATTAAAGATTACTTGTAATAGAGCATAGGGAGGGAGGATGAAAGTAGACAAAGATACCTTGGAATACGCTGAGCAAGAGGGACTTTCGGTCCTATACGATGAAAAACTTCGAAAGGCTATAGGGTCGTTTGGCGGGAAGCCGACCAAGAAGGATAGGATACTTAACGCCCTTTTTATCGCTGCTGTGGTTACTTTGTTTGTGGTCGAGATTTTCTGGCGACATGTGGTAGGAACTATGGCGCTTGATTTTGCTGTGCTTTTTATTTCGCTTAAGCTTATTTACCTTATACATCGGTCTGCTCAAATATCTCATTATCAGTTCTGGATTTTAACTGCTATAGAGCTTAAAACCACATTGCTACTCGAAACCGTTCAGAAGATGTCCGCTCAAAGTTCAGGCGAAACGACAGGTGGTAATTAGAGGGATATTGCCTTAAGTTTTTTAAACTTAATAGCGGGAGGACAAATGAAAAAGTTTGTAATTTTAATACTATTAGTCATTTTTGGACTTTCGTGTGCATCGAGAATCGATGTTGAACTCGGAGCTTCCGATACCCTTGCTGTTTGGGGGGGACCGGCTATAGCGTATCTTGACTCGGTTCCTATTGTCTTAGTGGGAACCACCGACGATTCCATTTACGCCATATCTTATGATGGTTCTATGTTGCCCGGCTTCCCATTTTATGTTCATGGTCCTGTAACCTCGAAACTCGCGTGGGAAAATGTTGACAGCATATTGGCCATTTTTGCCCTGACTGCTAACGGCATACTATGGCGCATTGACTACAATGGTGTGGTGGCTGAAAGCATTTACGCATTAAAGCTGGGCAATCAGGCGCACTTTGTCTCACCTGTGCTTTACGATTTAAACGGGGATGGTGAACTGGAAGTTATAGTATGTGTTGATACCAATCTTTTTGCGTTAACTTTTGATGGTGTTCAGATTTTTCATGTTGCTTTTTCGTCGACAACTGGTTCTTGTGTATCGTCTCCGACGCTGGCTGATATAGATGGCGATGGAGAAGCAGAGATAATACTTGAAAGTTATAGAAAACTTTTTGCCTACGAGCCCACAGGCTCACTGATTTCAGGGTTTCCTGTTGAAATGCCGGAGCATTGCTACTTGAGTTATTCGACACCTTTAGGCTGGGATTATGACTGTGACGGAATAGACGAATTGTTCTTTGGCGCGCATGTTTCCGGCTACGGCGCTGAGCATGGGTTGGTTATGAGGTACGACCACTCATCGTCAAGTCTCGACACCCTTTATGTCGTTGGCCGTCCGGGGAGCTGGGTTTATTGCTCGCCAGCAGTAGGTGATGTCGGTGGTGATTATCGCTATGACCTTGCTTTCAATTCTATTGATGGCACAGTATTCGCGCTGACGCCGGAAGGGGCTTTATCGAGTTTTGGTGGTGTTGCTCTTCATCTTGCGTTCGGACATACATATGGGACACCGCTTCTTGCTGACATTAACTTTGAGATAGGACCTGAATATATAATACAGGCTTTTAATGAGGATAGCTCCCGACAGTTCCTTGTCGCAATGAATCCTCTCTCAAGCTATGTTGATAGTTTTCCCGATACGATTGAACATGCACGGTCGGGTATTTTGACCCCTGCCTTGTTCACATTTCACGACACGACATTTATAGTGTCGATAGACGGCGGCGGGAGGCTTTCAATATGGAGTGTTGATAGAGTTCCTGTGCCAGGTTATCGCTTCTGGTGTCAATTCCTTGGGGATAGGCGCAATAGTAATACCATGCTTCCTCCTCAACTCGAGCTTTTCGTGGAGAAAATTTCCGACACTACTTACGAAATTTACTGGAATAGACCAGATTGGCGTTTTGCGAGTGCTTATCAGCTTTATCGCTCAACTGATTCCGTTGGCTTATTTTCAGAACCAATAGTTAGGATAACGGACCTTGACGATACATCGTTTGTGTATACATCATCCGCTCCGCCAGGGTCGCTATGGTTTTTTGTGCTCCTTGAGGATTCCTTCGGGCGAACAGGGCTCAAAAGTGTTCCTAAAAGCCCCAGCCGTGAGGTCGTCTCGGAACACAGATTTACTGATGCAGAACGATTTGAGATTAGACAAAATCCGTTCAACTCAATCTTGTTTATCCGCGCGGATAATGCCTATTATGCGTCTGTCTTCGATGTAACTGGCAGAATTGTTAGAAAAGTTTATTTCCAAAAAGGCGGCTTGGTTTCGATAAATTTAAATGGTTTTCCCTCGGGGATTTACTTGATAAGAGTCATGTTTCGGTCAGGTTGCATGTCCCCTATCAAAAAGGCAATTCTTGTAAAATAATTCCATGGAGCAAAACACCAAAAAACCGAAATCCCAGAGGCCCAAGGCAGGGGGACAGGCTGTTATAGAGGGCGTTATGATGCGCTCTGAGGATGCTTTCGCCATGGCGGTAAGGAAACCCGATGGCGACATTGAAGTTGTGAAAGAAAATTATACATCGTTGGCTAAAAGAAAGAAATTATTGGGGTTGCCTTTGATACGGGGATTCATTGGGATTGTTGAGATGCTTTATTTCGGGATGAAATACCTTGAGTTATCCGCCCGGATCGCAAGTCCCGACGATGAACGCAAGGAAACTGTTGTGAGTCGGTTGATATCATTTCTTGTTTTAGTTGTTGCATTTGCGGCGGCAGTGGCACTTTTCGCATACTTGCCGCTTCTGGTATCCTCTGTTGCGGGATTTAAGCAGAAGCCATTCCTTTTCAATCTGTTTGCTGGTTTCGTGAGAGTAGTGCTTTTTATAGTCTATATCGTTGTTATATCGTTTGTGCCGGACATTAGGCGTGTTTTTCAGTATCACGGTGCAGAACACAAAGTCATTAATGCATATGAACACGGTGAACCTGTGGAAATAGCCTCAACTCGAAACTACACTACATATCATCCAAGGTGCGGGACGAGCTTCATATTGGTGATGGTTATATTGGCAATTCTGTTTTATGCATTAGTTGACGGGATACTTTATTCGGCATTCGGCATAGCCATGAGACCTTTTTACAGGATGCTTTACCATATTCTGCTTTTGCCAATTGTTTTCGGCATTGCCTATGAGTTCTTAAAAATTGGGGACAATCTTCCGGACGAAAGCTTTATTTTTAAACTTATGACCTATCCAGGGATGTGGCTGCAACGAATAACAACGAAGCCTCCGGACGATTCGATGATCGAGACTGCTGTGGTAGCGTTGAAGGCTGCGCTTGGTGAGGATGCTGGTTCTATTAGTGTTCGGAGTTCGCGGAGAGATTGATCTTTATTTGTTTAACAATTTTTCTTGCCAATGTAAGCCACAAAAATATCTTATTAGCTTATGGTTAACATTTATTGAGGGCTCAAGGACCTCAAAAAGGAGGAAATCAAGATGACCCAACAGCAGGGAAGGTATTTATTCACCTCGGAAAGCGTTACCGAAGGTCACCCCGATAAAATTTGCGACCAAATTTCCGATGCAGTTTTGGATGCTATATTGGCGGAAGACCCTTATGGGCGTGTTGCCTGCGAGGTATTCGCGACTACGGGCATGATTATCGTGGGCGGCGAGATAACCACGAAAACATATGTGGATATTCCAAAAATAGCTCGTGAAACAGTAAGAGAAATAGGGTATACGGACCCAAGTCTTGGTTTTCACTGGGAGAATATGGCGGTTTTAACGACTATTGACCAGCAGTCGCCCGACATTGCTATTGGCGTTGACCGAGACGGTGCTGGTGACCAGGGCATAATGTTCGGATATGCTTGTGATGAAACACCAGAGCTTATGCCGATGCCTATACATTTTGCTCATAGGCTCGCAATGAGAATGGCTGAAGCTCGAAAATCAGGGGAATTAGAATGGCTCAGACCTGACGGTAAAACACAGGTTACGGTGGAATATCTTAATGGCGTGCCCAAGAAAGTGGATGCGATAGTTATTGCTGCACAGCACAACCCGGATGTTGAATACAAGTTCCTTCGCGAGCAGATTCTTGAGAAAATAATAAGGAAAGTCATACCTGAAGACATGCTTCCCGATGACGACCATATATACATTAATCCAACGGGCAGATTTGTTCTTGGTGGTCCCGTTGCCGATACAGGTCTTACCGGCAGGAAAACAGTGGTCGATACCTATGGTGGCTACGCACACAATGGTGGCGGTTGCTTCTCGGGGAAGGACCCCACGAAGGTTGATCGCTCAGCGTCTTATATGGCGCGCTACATAGCGAAAAACATAGTTAAAGCCGGGCTCGCAAAAAGATGCGAGGTGCAATTATCATATGCGATAGGTATACCCGAGCCTATATCTATCTTCGTTGATACATATGGAACAGGACTTTTGCCGGAAGAGGAACTCCAGAAAATAATTTATGAAAATTTCCCGCTTACTCCCAGAGGAATGATAGAATATCTCGACCTGAGGCGGCCGATATATAAGAAAACAGCTGTTTATGGCCATTTCGGCAGGGAATTGCCCGAATTTACATGGGAGAAAACCGATAAGGTTGATGTCCTTAAAAAGTATTTGTGAGCCAGCCCGGATGGATTATTTCAATAAAAAGCGGCACCACCAATAAAAAGTGATGCCGCTTAATTTTTCTGCTCACTTTTCGCTAACCACAATTCTGTTATTAGTAATTAATTCCGATGGAGACTTTTCCGAAGAGAGGTCCCTCGATACCGCTAAGAATATATGTTCCATCAATGAATGTATTTTCCTCGATTGACGCATCTATGGTTACTTTTCCGTCGAATAGTCGAAGTCCCACACCGAGGCTTATAAGCTCTGGTTCCATGCCTGCTGATGCCCAGTCCTGCGAAGTTTTTATTTCTCCGCCGCTTTCTGGGGTTACTTTTGTGTTAAATCGTCCGAACGCACGCCTGTAACCGCACCTTATTGAGAGGTAATCCTTCACGGGAACCTCAATGCCAAGATAAAGTTCTGGGAGAACGAGAGCCGTTTGCTCTTCTGTCTGGTCTGATGTTTCAGTCTTGGACTTTGCATAGACTATTCTTGCACCAGGCATAATGAATCCGCCAAGCACATTGAGCATCAAACCAGTCCCGACACGAAATTCCATTTGGCTATTTTCACTGTTTGTGGTTGTGGTTCCGTCATTTTTCGAAATATCCTTGTAGCTAAATGTCCAGAATTCAAGCGCTGGCACGAGTTTTGACTCACCGATGGGCAGAAACGAGCGAGCATAAAGACTTATGGACATTCCACCCTCGCTCTCGCGGGATGTTGTTGTGCTACTCTTGGTCTCATCCTTGAAGGAGTTCATGGTGACGTTCAAAGCTGCATCGAAAATGGGTTCTTCGTCGGTATTCATAGCCGCACCCACAGTTATTCCCGTGGCAGAGGTTTTTTTGGTGGTTGTCAGCTGAGGTGAGGTTTGCTCATTTTTTTCGAAATTCGAGGCACGGTGAATCCCAAGACCGATTCCTAAGTCGCCCAGAAGTCCCGAGAAAAGGAGGTCAACACTGTTGTCAGGAGCCTCGAGGTCTGCTGGCAGTTCGATGTTGTCGAAGTCGTCCATGTGCCTAAGTCCCGCAACGCCAATGCAGAACTTGTCTCCCATAAGCGGAAGGAACGCATAACCGTTTTGGGTGGAAGTTACTCCAGAAGTGGTAGGGAGTGCCATAAGTCCTGAAGTATGGCTTCCCAATTCGAGGACAACGCGTTTCGAGAAGTTGCTCAGAAGCCCGGGGTTGCCGAAAACATTGATTTCATCGTAGATGTAGGGAACGGGACCACCAAGGCTTATTACTCTGGTGTCGGTAGCATTAGCGAAGGATGTGAACAACAAAGCGAGCAAGAAACAACTTAAAACAAATCTCATAACAGACCTCCTCTGGTTAAGGTTTTGCCCCACATTAGAGATAGCCTATTTTGCGCCTTTTTCTTTTAGCACTTGTTTCAGCAGAGCTGGTATTTCCGATGGAATGCTTGCCACGGGAACACCGCACTCCTTGAATTTTTCTATTTTTTCCTTAGCTGTCCCCTCTGAGCCAGATATTATAGCACCTGCATGTCCCATTCTTTTCCCCGGGGGAGCAGTAAGTCCCGCGATGAAGGCTACAACGGGCTTTGTCATGTGGTCTCTTATGAATTCTGCTGCTTCCTGTTCGTCAGTCCCGCCTATTTCGCCTATGAGAACAACACCACGGGTTTGCGGGTCCTTTTCGAACAGTGAGAGAACATCTATGAAGTTGGTTCCTATGATGGCATCGCCACCTATGCCGATACATGTCGACTGTCCAAACCCCGATTTAGTTATGTTGTACACGATTTCGTAGGTGAGAGTACCTGAACGAGACACAATTCCTATATCTCCTTCTTTGAAAATGTGAGCGGGTAATATTCCTACCTTGCATTTTCCAGGCGATATGATTCCGGGACAATTTGGACCTATCATTCTTGCCCCAACTTTTTTGAGGAAGTCGAACACTTTTGACTCCTCGAGCGCAGGAATGCCTTCTGTAATGGTGACGATTAGCTTTATTCCAGCCTCTGCAGCCTCGAATATCGCATCGACAGCGAATTTTGGCGGGACGAAAATTATCGATGTATTGGCACCGGTTTCCTCGACAGCTTCCTTCACTGTGTTATAAACCCGCACCCCATGAACTTCCTGGCCACCCTTTCCGGGTGTGACCCCAGCCACGACTTTGGTGCCGTAATCGAGCATGAGTCTGGTATGAAATGAACCATCTCTACCGGTTATTCCCTGCACCAAAACTTTTGTGTTCTTATCAACAAGTATTGCCATTTTACCCTCCGATATTATCCGCCGAACTCCGTTTTACTCGAAAAGTTGAAGCCATCTATTATCATGCCTGGAGTTATTGCGCCTCCGAAGAAGAACCCCTCAACCATCTTCTGTTCTTTAGCAACAGCCACTACGTTGTTTAAGGCTTCGGCAATGCTTTGGGTGAAGCGCATGTTTTTAACCGGATATGCTATTTCGCCGTTTTCCACTACGAAAAGACCATCTCGAGTCATTCCGGTTATGGTTAGCTTCGTGAGCTCGGACACATTTGTGTAATGGAAATGTGTTACCAGAAGCCCATGCTTAACCGATTTTATCAGACTTGCGAAATCATTTTCGCCTGGTTTTACAATTATGTTGAGTGGTATGGCACCCCATCTATTTGGCTGAGGAAGACCGTGTCCAGTTGGTTCTGCATTCATTTTTTTAGCAGTAAGCCTATCATAAACAAGCCCTTTAAGAACCCCATTTTCGACTAAAACCACGCTTTTTCGGGGAACGCCCTCAAAATCGAACGGTAAACCTGACCACCGTTCATCGTAAACATCGTCAATTATCGTTATAAGCTCACTGAATACTTTTTCGCCGAGTTTGCCTTTAAGGAAGCTTCTTCCCTCGAAGTGCATGCGAGCGTTAAAGCCGTAAAGCGACAGGAACGATAAAATGTCAGCTACTGCCGCAGGGGTTAATATTACCGTGTATTTTCCCGGCTCGAGGTCTTTTGGGTTCTGGTTTCTTAGAGCTATTTCCACTGCTTCCTTTATTTCCGAGTCGACATCCACATGGTCAATGCTCCAGCCCATTCCCTCGGCCCAGCCAGTGCCGGTGGTGTCGGAGACGGTTATGCTAAATGTGAAGCTTGTGTTGGCTGAAAAGGCAAATAGTCCGTTGGTGTTAGCTATCCCCAATAATGACCATCCGTTTCTCGCGATGCCTGCTGCAGAAAGGTTGTTTTCAGCACATTTTTTAGCAGCTTTTTCGACTAACTGTGCTCTCTTTTCTGGGTCAAGTTCAGCGGTTTTATCGCAGAATCGTGATAGTTCCCTATATTCCTGCGGCCCCAAAAGAGGCAACAATTCCTCATCATCAGCGTTTTTATCGGTTATTTCTTTGGCTGCTTCTACGGCTTCCTCGATCATCTGAGGGGAGGAATAGATAGGTATATCCACCTTTCCACTTTTTTTGCCTTTTATTAGCCTTATCGAGAGCGAGCCGTTTTGGACCGCCACATTTTGATGGATTATGTTGTTGGCGAACCGCGTTAGAGCTGAGTTAACCATGTAGTAAATGACTTCGCACTGGTAGTCTCCAGCAAATTTTTTGGTTATATCCCACTTTTTCTCAAATTCACTCCTTAATCCATCAACATTCATTGTCCCCTTCCTTTTTTAATATTATACAAGTTAATTTTATGTTATGTTTTAGTCAAAGTGTTTTTTTACTGTTCTTCGAAGTCTTCAAGCTCGAAGCCTTCCTCAGTCGGCACGAGAAGTTTTAGCTTTCCCTCGATTTTTTCTAATATATTCATGCACCACTTAGCCAGAAATTGCGCCCGTTCAAATATTTTCACCGACTCTTCAAGCGGTGTCTCTGGGTCTTCAAGCCTCTCAACTAATTTTTCGAGTTCATCGATAGCATCCTCAAACGATTTAGGTTCTTCAGGTTTTGTTTTTTTCCTGCGCCGTTCTCGTTTTTTGGGAACCTCTGTTTTTTCCTCTTCGGGCTTTGTTTCCTCGTTGCCAAAAAGATCGTTCATATACGCCTCCATTTTATTTTATATATTGAATATAGCTTTTATATAATTTTCGGCTTCATCGAGTGGTACTTGTATAAATTTATCAGATATAGCTTTTTCTGGGTCAGGATGGACTTCCATGTATATGCCATCCACACCAAGCGCTACTCCGACCTTACCAAATGGGATTACGAACATTCTTTCTCCGCCAGAAGCACCAGCGATTCCACCAGGTTTTTGAGCGCTATGGGTTATATCCAGAATTACAGGATAGCCGAGTGATCTTAGTATAACTATGCTACGCGGGTCGAGAACCAGATCATGGTATCCAAATGATGTGCCGCGTTCTGTTATCATTATATTCTTATTGCCTTTATATTCAGCTTTTTGCGCTATGTATTTCATGTCTTCAGGAGCCATGAATTGTCCTTTTTTTATATTTATCGGTTTTCCAGTTGAAGCGGCGGCAAGAACGAGGTCAGTCTGCCTGCATAGAAAAGCTGGGATTTGTATAATATCGACAACCGATGCTACTGCTTCGACTTGATATGTTTCATGTACATCAGTTAAGACTGGTATATTAAATGTTTCTCTGATTTTCCGAAGAACCCCCAGTCCTCTTGGGAAGCCAAGTCCTCTGCCAGAGTTTATTGATAATCTATTGGCTTTATCATATGAGCCCTTGAAAATATATGGTATGTTTAACTTTGATGTTATATTGGCAAGCTTTTCCGCGGTTTCTAAAGCCATATCCTCATTTTCTATGGCACATGGACCTGCTATAAGAACAATTTTTTCTCCGCCAATGGTTATATTATTTATTTTTATTTCTTTTTTCATCCTATCTCTCCATAGCTTTTATTATTTTCATCAGAACAATTTTGTTTCCTGGGTCCCTGTCAAGCGCTTTTTTCCAGTAATACATTGCTGAATCTGCCATTCCTGTTGATGAAAAAACATCACCCACATGCTCAAGTATTACTGGATCGTTTGGCATTAATATATAAGCTTTTTTGAGCCATGAGAGTGATTCCTCGTATTTGCCCAATCTATATAGTGCCCATCCGTAGCTGTCTATATATGCGGGGTTTTTTGACTCATACGATAGAGCTTTTTTTATCATATCTATAGCAGAATCAAGTTTGAAGCTATCATCTGCCATTATATATCCAAGATAGTTTAGCAACTTTGGGTTGTTGTTATATTCACGAATAAGTTCAGTAAGTATTGATATTGCCTCTGGTCTTGCTCCAGCCCTTTCTCTTGAGTCTGCAAGCCCAAATCTTGAGTCAAAATTCAGGTCCACGGAAACACCTGCAGGTCCCGAATATACGAATTTAGTTTTAGTAGGACTTAATCTGCATGCTTCCGCGAGGAAATGGGAAGCCAACTCATATTCTTTGGCTGAGAGGAGAACCATACCTCCCCAATACCAGAATGATTTGGAGCCGTGAAAGATTTTTATTCCCTCTTTTATAATATATACAGCACTATCTATAAAGCCATAGTTAAGATATATGAAAGCGGAATTTATATATGCTTCAAATAGGGGATTAGCATTCATCACTTGCATATATTTTATAAGTGCGGAATCATCACACCATATGTCTTCATAGTAAATCCCCATGAGCAAATTTGCTATTGATAAGTCAGCGGTTTTTTGGGAAATTGCGCGCAATATTTCCGTTGCATGCTGTGAAAATCCATGATATAAAAGCCAATATCTATAATCGAAAGTTAGTTTGACCATGTATTCTGGCATATATTTAGCAATATAAACGATAACACTATCTTTATAATTAATTGATAATGGCGAAAAAAGTAATTCTTGGGCAAAGGATTTTATTGAATCTTGATAAAACGGAAAATTAACCAAATAATCCTTAAACACGATAAAAGCGGAGTCGTGAAAGTTAGAATAAATATATATTTGCGATAAAATATATCTAAGTTCTTTGGATCTGGGTTTTGATTTTATGTGCGAAACAAGGATATTTTTAGCTTGCTCGACCTTCTTTTCGTGAAGATATATATTGGCAAGCTTAAGTTTTAAATTTTCCGATTCAGGAAATCTCTCAAGACCAGCGGTAAGAACATTTTCGGCCAGTTTATACAATTTTTTATCGAGTAAACACTGAGCGATGCCAAGATAATCCTCAGGAATAGCTGTAGGCAATGATTTGATAATTTTTGCTGCCTGCTCACATTCGCCAAGTTCGGTAAGTATTTTCGCCTTCAAAAGTAACGCGTCGCAATCTTTCGGTGAAAGAAGTAAAGCTTCGTCAATCTTTTTAAGTGCCCTCTCGTATTCGCCCGCAAGGAATAAAATCTCCGCGATCTGAATTTTTATTGCTGCTTCTTTGGGGTTGAAAAGCTCAGCCATTAAGAATTTCTCGAGCGCGGCAGATAAGTTTTCGTTGAAGTATTCCTCAGCTATTCCCTCAATAAAGCTTTCCAATGCCACAGATTCGGGCTGTGCAAGGCAAATGGTGCTTAGCAAAAGCAGAAAAGATAATGTTATTTTAGCCAAGTTGTTCATTAGTAAAAGAAAACTTTGTAACTTTTATGGGTCAACAGGTATTTTGTTTCGTCTGCAATGTCGGTAAATAAGTTGAGTAAAATTTCGCTTGATTAGTAATATAGTTGACCATTTATTTTCATAAAAATATTTGCAAGGAGAGCCAAATGGAAGTAATAAAGGCTGATGAACTCGACCCAACATTCGTCGATGAGGTTAAGAACACTCCCGGTGGGGAGCTTATAACGAGATGTTTTGCGTGCGGCACATGCACGGTATCCTGTCCGGTCCGCGAAATAGATGATGTATTCAACCCGAGAAAAATTATTCACATGGTTCTTTTGGGTATGCGGGACAAGGTGCTTAACAGCGAATTCGTATGGCTTTGCTCAGGTTGTGTGGCATGCCAAGAACGGTGTCCACAAGGTATAACTATAACTGAGCTTATGATGGCGCTTAAGAACATCGCCGTTAAACATGGGATAGTGCACGATGCTTTCAAGCTTCAGGCGGCAGAAGTTTACAAGTTCGGAAGATTATACGAGGTGGGCGACTTAAATAAAAGAAGACAGAAACTCGGATTACCAGAAATACCAGAACAACCTGAACCGATAAGGAAAATTCTTGACGAGGAAAGTGTTGGTAAAGTAGCAAAATCGGTAATAGAAGAAACATCCAGCCAGGAAGAAAGCAAATAGCGAGGTGATAACTCGTATGCATAACTGGATACCATATGCATTGGTGGCTACTTTGATGTGGGGTTTATGGGGATTTTTTGCAAAGATTGCAGCTGATAAAATAGGTAGTGGATACACATTTCTCTCAAGTTTTCTTGGCTCTTTGCTGTTGTTGCCCATTTACATGCTCCTTTTCGGCAAAGGCTTCGCCAAGAATGTTAACGCGTACTACTTGCTCGCTGCGGCGGCAGGCATAAGTTCGAGTCTCGGGACGCCGTTTTTCTACAAAGCTGTTAGCATAACCGAGTCGTCAAGAGTTGTTGTTCTAACATCGCTTTATCCTATAATAACGACAATACTTGCTATAGGTGTTCTTCGTGAGGCTCTAACCATTAAGAAACTTTTGGGCATAGCGCTTGCTTTTATGGGTGCTGTGCTCATTAGCATTTGAAAATCGGAGGTATTAAGATGAAATACGCACTTTTTCTTGGATGCACCGTTCCAACGAGAGCCCTAAATTATGAACTTTCAGCAAGAAAAGTAGCAGAAAAGCTTGGCATAGAACTCGTTGATATTCCTGAATTCAGTTGCTGCGGTTTTCCGATAAGGTCAGTGAAACAAGAAGCAGGATTTCTTATGGCAGCGCGAAACCTCGCTCTGGCGGAAAAGCAAGGTCTTAATATAGTAACCCTATGTTCTGCGTGTGTTGAAACTCTTCAGGAAGCTAACTATCATTTCAGAAAAGACCCCGAGTATCTCAAGCATTTCAACGAAAAACTTAAGCGTTTTGGATTGAGCTACAACGGAAGTATCGAAGTCAAACATTTCGCCAGAATGCTTTACGAGGACTATGGAATCGAAGAGATAAAAAAGCATGTAGTAAGACCGCTTGAGGGTATAAGAGTTGCTGCTCACTATGGTTGCCATTACATAAAACCGTCGGAAATATACGGAAACCTTGACGACCCTGAAAATCCTCATACGCTTGATGAGTTGATAGAAGTTACGGGAGCTGAATCTATATTTTATCGCGAGAAGGACAAATGCTGTGGTGGAGCTATTTTGGGCGTAAGGGAAGACATAGCGCTTAAGATGACGAAAGCAAAATTGGATGCAGTAAAAGAGGCGCAGGCTGACGCGCTTATATTAATTTGCCCCTTCTGCTCTGTAATGTATGAGGGGAATCAGCGGAAAGTGGAACACGAATTTGGAACCGAGTACAAAATACCAGTGCTTTACTATCCACAGCTTCTCGGCTTGGCATTGGGATTTGAACCCAATGAAGTAGGATTCAAGTTTAACCGCGTGAAAGCAAAGGCATTCCTTGAGAAGCTCGCTGGTCAACCCGTTGGTTAAAAATAGCGAAATTTAAAAGAATAGATAAAAGGGTTGACTTCTATTGAAAAATTATTAGATTAATCTAACAATATTAGAGCATTCTAATATTGACAAACGCTTTTTGGTAAATATACTTTGATTTGAAGGAGGAGAGAATGGTAGTAGCAATACCGACAACAAGAGAGAGTGAGGATTCAGCAATAGATCCAAGGTTTGGTAGAGCAAACTCGTTCGTTTTGTTTGATTCATCCTCTGGGAAACTTGTAGAGACACTTCCTAATCCTTATGCGGATGCTCGTGGTGGTGCTGGTATTCAGGTGTGCCAGATGTTGATAAATAAAGGGGTAAAGGCTGTGATTGTTACTCAGATAGGACCCAATTCCATGTCTATGTTACAATCTGCTGGAGTGAAGATTTTCTCCGCGCCGGCAGGCGTGACAGCAAAGCAAGCTTTTGATTCCTTCGTTAAGGGAGAATTAGAGGAAATAACAGAAATAAAAAGGAGGTGAAGAAATATGCCGTGGGGAGATAGAACAGGCCCATGGGGCGCAGGCCCAATGACTGGCAGGGGCCTTGGATATTGCGCTGGATACCCTCACCCTGGCTATGTCGTCCCAGGTTGGGGCGGAAGATGGCTTGGTAGAGCTGCAAGGTATGTATACCCCATCTGGTTCGGTGGCTGGGGAAGAGGATGGAGATGGCGCAATTGGTACTATCTTACCGGTTTGCCCGGCTGGGCTCGATGGGGAGCACCATACTATCCTTACGCAGGCTACGAGCCAACGCCTGAAGAAGAAGAGAAGTTCCTGCGAACCACTGCTCAGAATCTGCGCAAACAGATTGAGGAAATAGAGAGGAGATTGCAGGAAATACAGGAGCGGATGAAAAAATCAGAACAAGAATAACGATGGGGGCGGGCTTAAATGTCCGCCCTAAAATATCTTGGGTGAGGTGAAAAATGATTCCTAAAATTGAGGAATCGCTATGCACTGGATGCGGTGTATGCGAAAGGTTTTGCCCCGTTGGTGCCATAAAAATTGTCGATGGGAAAGCAGTTATTAATAAGGATTTGTGCACTAATTGCGGGATTTGCGTTGAGAGATGTCCCTTTGGGGCTATTTACTATGAAGATGAAATTCCTGTAGCTGGAAAAGAGGAAGGTGAGCCGACTTCCGCGCATCAAATTCCAAATATTGGTATGGGTTATGGAATGGGGTTTGGTCCAGGAAGAGGTCTCGGTCGCGGTATGGGATGGGGCAGGAGACATGGTGGAAGAGGCCTTGGTCGAGGTATGGGTAGAGGTCTGGGCAGGGGAAAGCGAAGGATTGGCTAAAGCTAAGGTCATATCATGATAGTTTCGATAGCGAGCGGAAAAGGTGGGACAGGAAAAACGACCGTAGCAGTGTCGCTTGCGCTGGCAGCCCAGAATGTAACTTTGCTCGACGCTGATGTGGAGGAACCAAATGCTAATATTCTTCTTCATGCGCAGATAAATTCGGTAAAAAAGGCAACTGTGCCTTTCCCAGAAGTTGACCTTAATAAGTGTGATTTTTGTGAAGAATGCTCCAAATTCTGCGCCTACAATGCGATAGTGGTTCTTAAAGGGCTTAAGGTATTCGCAGTTCCTGAGATGTGCAAAAGTTGTGGCGGTTGTGTGCTTGTATGTCCGCAGAAAGCGATAAAAGAAGTGCCGCGTGAAATAGGCTACATAAGACATGGTGAAAAGAATAAGATTAAGTTCATCGATGGCGACCTTAATGTGGGAGAATCATTCGCTACACCTCTTATAAGACAGCTTTTCGATTTTGTTGTGGGTGGAGATATCATTGTCGATTGCCCACCTGGTGCTGCCCATCCTATGGTAGAATCTGTTCGGCGGGCGGATTTCGTGGTTCTGGTAACCGAGCCGACACCCTTCGGTATCCATGATCTTAAAGAGGCGCTGATAATAACTGATTCGCTAAACAAGAAAGTCGGAATTGTCGTTAATAGAGCAGATATCGGAGATGAGGAAGTAAGAAAACTTGCTAAAGAGCGCGAGATACCGATACTCGCTGAAATACCTTACGACGACAGGATCGCAAAATGGTATTCTCAAGGACAAGCACCTGTCGCTATGTCGTCTGAATGGCGTGATAAATTTGTTGAACTCTGGAGGAAAATAAAAGCACTATCATCATGAAACAAGTAGTCGTAATAAGCGGAAAAGGTGGTACGGGGAAAACTACGATAACATCTGCATTAGCGAGACTTGTGCCGAAAAAGGTCTTGGTGGATGCTGATGTTGATGCCGCAAACCTCGAATTCGTGGTAAGCGCTAAGATATCCTCTAAAGAACAGTATAGCGATGCTGAAGTAGCATACATTGACCCGGAAAAATGCACAAATTGTGATTTATGCCGTCAAAACTGCAGGTTCGATGCTATATCGTTTGATGGGACCACATATATCGTTGACGAACATGCCTGTGAGGGATGCAAGGTGTGCGAATGGGTATGTCCTGTAGGTGCAGTGGAAATGAGAAGCATTATAAGTGGTTATGTTAAGAGGTCAGATACCCCGTATGGTCCACTGTGGCACGGTGAACTTACTGCTGGGCGGGAAAATTCCGGTAAAATGGTTACATATCTACGAGAAAGAGCTGCTGAAGAAGCTATGGAGTATGGTTATGATTGGCTTGTTATCGACGGTGCCCCGGGTGTCGGATGTCAGGTTATCGCGTCTGTGACCGGGGTTGATGCTGCGATAGCTGTTACCGAGCCAACTCTGTCAGCCATGCATGACCTCGAAAGGGTGATAAAGCTTATTTCCCATTTTAAAATTCCCGTGGCAATAGTTATAAACAAGTTCGATATAAATGAGTCCGTCGCGGCTCAGATTCGACGATGGGCTGATGAAAATAATGTTCCTGTTTTATCGATGTTGCCGTTCGACAGAAGGATAACTGATGCTATCGTTGGTGGAAAGTCGCCGATCGAAATAGGAGACCCCGGGATAACAGATTCGATATCTAAAATATGGGATTGGATGAGGTCTTTTTCAGAATGAAGCTTTTTAGTGGGTTTAGAATTGCCTTAAAAAGGCGAGATCGTTTTCGTAGAAAAGCCTTATGTCATCTATACCAAATTTTACCATCGCTATTCTTTCAACGCCCATTCCCCATGCGAAACCTTGATATTCGTCTGGGTCGTAGCCGACGGCTTTGAATACCTCAGGATCAACCATTCCTGCGCCTGATATTTCAATCCAGCCAGTGTATTTGCAAATTCTGCAACCCTTGCCCTTGCATACGGGGCATGAAAAGTCGTATTCGACGGATGGTTCGGTGAAGGGGAAAAAGTGTGGGCGAAATCTTACCTCGACATCCTCGCCCAAAAGCTTCTTGGCAAACGCAGTAAGCACACCTTTAAGGTCTGCCAGCGTGACATCATGGTCTACATAGAGCCCTTCAACTTGATGAAATGTGTAATAATGCGTGGCATCTATCGCATCTCGGCGGAAACACCGTCCTGGCGCTATTATTTTTATGGGCGGTTTTCTGCTCTCCATTACTCTTATTTGAACGGGCGATGTCTGGGTGCGTAGAAGCCAATTCTTTTTCGGAAGATAAAATGTATCTTGTATGTCTCTTGCAGGGTGGTCTTCGGGGGTATTAAGAGCGTCAAAATTATAATATTCCGTCTCTATTTCGGGACCTGACGCGACAGAGAATCCCATGCCATAGAATATGTCAACTATTTCACGGAGAACCTGCCTTATGGGATGTATTGAGCCAAGTTCGTGGTATCTTCCGGGTAATGTTGGGTCAAATACTTTTTCCGCCTTTCTTGGTTTTTCCTCAACGGTTGCGAATATGTCCTCAAGTTTTCTTTTGGCTTCGTTGGCGAGTTTTCCTGCTTGTGGCCTTACATCCTGTGGGAGTTGACCGAGAAGACGCATTATCTGGGAGAGTTCTCCTTTGCGGCCAAGGAATTTTGGGCGTAGCTTTATTAACTCGTCTGGACTGGCGGATTTTGCTGCCTTTTGGGCTTCAGAAATTAGTTTCTCAAGTTTTTCGCGAAGCTCGGAAAGCTCCATTTTCACCCCTCTTGCGGGACAAGGCCTGCTGATACCAATACTTCCCTGAAAGCCTGAGGATTTTCAAAAGCAAGGAGCGCAAGCATCTTCCTGTTCAGTTTTATGTTAGCTTTTTTTAATGCGCCTATAAGTTTTGAATACGATATGCCGTATTCCCTTGCCGCTGCGTTTATCCTTGCTATCCACAATCTGCGGAACTCACGCTTTCTAAGTTTTCTGTGTATGTATTGGTATTGCCAAGCTCTTTCTACTGCCTCGCGTGCAGTGCGGTAGAGTCTTTTTCTGGCACCGAAATAACCTTTTGCTGCTTTTACGAACTTTCTTCTTTTCCTATGGGCTGGTACTTTTGGTATGTTTCTCATCTTTCACCTCCTTGCCAATCGTAAGGCGTGGCGTCCGCCAACTTGGCTGCCTTCGATCAGCTCTTTCAAAAAATTAAGCATACGGTAACATTTTCTTTACTCTCTTGGCGTCACCCGTTGCAAGAATCTGTTTCTGGCGCAGTTTGCGCTTGGTGTTAGCTCTTTTTCGCCGCTTAAAGTGGATTTTGCCTGCATGGTATGCAAGAACTTTTCCAGTTTTCGTTATTTTGAAGCGACGCCTTACTCCTCTTTTCGTTTTCAACTTTGGCATCAATATTCCTCCACCTAAGAAGTTTTTTTGATGCTATTTTATAAAAAAATAGCCTATTCGCAACAACATTGTTAATAAAAATTTCGGAAGTAAATTTTCCTTTTAGCTTTTCCTCGCTTTTCTTCCGAAAGGCACTATCTGGATAACCATAAACTGTCCTTCAAGCTTTGGGCCGAAGTCAACTTTTCCAAGGTCCTGCGTTTGATTCGCTATTCGCCGCAACAATTCCTCGCCGAGTTCGCGATGCGTTATCTCTCGTCCTCTGAACCTTAGAGAAACTTTTACTCTGTAGCCGTGTTCGAGAAATTCCCGAATCTTTTTTAGTTTGACATTGAAGTCGTGTTCACCTATTCGCGATGTAAGCCTTATTTCTTTAAGCTGGGTTCCTACCTGCTTCTTTTTAAGCTCCTTTTCGCGCTTTTTGAGTTCGTAAAGGTACTTTCCATAATTCATTATCTTGCAAACTGGCGGATTTTCATGTGGAGCTATCTCTATAAGGTCGAGGTCCATGTCGTATGCTCGCTGCAATGCTTCCGCCGTGGGCATTATCCCAAGTTGTTTGCCGTCAGGCCCTATAACCCGTACTCTTTTTACCCTTATCCGTTCGTTTACACGCGGTTTTAAGGTATCTCTACTTCGGTTCACAGTCTTAGAATGCAGTTTTAACTAAATACTCCAAACATTATGGCTTTGCCAAAAATAAAACAAACCTTTTTTGTGTCAATAAAATTTTAACTCAGCTTTGGCGCAAATAATTTTTTGCTTAACATATTCTCATTATCGTTTAGATTTATATGAAAAATGATTGTGGAACGGAAAATATATCGCGTTTCGGAACTTAACAATCTCATCAAAGATATTCTTGACGAGAGGTTCCCGCTCGATGTCTGGGTTACAGGCGAAATTCGTGATTTTAAGACCCATAACGGCAATTGGTATTTCATTCTCCGCGACGAGCAGGCGCAAGTGGAGTGTGTAATGTGGCAGACCTATAATCTAAACCTTCCCTGGCGGCCTCAGAATGGCGTTGCGGTTGAAGTCCTTTGCAAGCCAACTCTTTACGCGAAAGGCGGCAAATTCGAATTACTGGTGAAAAACATCCTGCCTGCAGGAAAGGGGAAACGGGCGATAGAATTCGAAATGCTAAAGGAAAAACTCAGGGCAGAAGGGCTTTTCGACCCAATCCACAAAAAACCGCTTCCACAATTTCCGTTCGTCATAGGTGTGGTAACATCTGCTAAGGGCGCTGCTGTAAGAGATATTATAAAAGTGGTTCGCAGACGCGCACCGTGGACAACAATAATAGTGCGTCATTCGCTGGTTCAGGGTGATGACGCCCCAGCCGACATTATTCAAGGGATAAAGGATTTTAACGAATATGGCAAAGTTGATCTAATAATAGTTGGGCGTGGAGGTGGTTCTGAGGAAGACCTATGGTGTTTCAACGATGAGGGCGTTGCGAGGGCTATTTTCGCATCGAAGATACCTATTATCTCGGCTGTTGGGCATGAGATAGATGTTACGATTGCTGATTTTGTTGCTGACAGGCGGGCGCCAACTCCTTCGGCAGCAGCGGAGATGGCTGTGCCAGACAAAAATGAGCTTAAAGCAAAGCTTGAGCAAATCCTCAGGAGAGTGGCGAACCTCGTCCACAACAAGATTCTTATGGCAAAGCGAAGGGTGGACCAATTACACCACAGAGCCGAATTGAGACATCCACTGAGACAGCTTGACGAATTCAGGCGACAACTTGACGAGTTGAGAATGAGAGCCGAGAACATCGTTAAACTAAACCTTGAGCGAGCCAAAAAGAGAGTCGAGCACTTGAGCGAGAAGATAAAGCTTCTTTCCGTTGAGAACACGCTCTCAAGGGGATTTTCCATTGTATGGCGTAATGGTAATATAATTAAAGATAGTTCCACACTCGTTCCAAACGAGAATGTGGTTATTCAGTTTTTCAAAGGCAAAGCCGATGCTGAGATAAAAAAGATAAAAAGCTGATATCTGGGGAGGAGGATTTATGGCTCACAAGGTTATCGAGGTTAAAGATAGGGCGCACCTTGCGGCATTTATTCATTTTCCGTGGAAAGTTTACAAGTACGAGCCCAACTGGGTCGCGCCACTTGTGGGTGAGGAGTACAAACTCCATAATTTTAACAAGCATCCATTTTGGAAGCACGCTGAGGCGAAGTATTTTTTGGCGGTTGATAAGGGACAGGTTCTCGGTAGGATTGCAGCTATATACGACCCTAATTTCATATCGTTTCAGGAACTTAATTGGGGGTATTGGGGCTTTTTCGAATGCATCCATAATCAGGGTGTTGCTAATTCGCTTTTTGAAGCAGCGGCGAACTGGCTTAAAAACAAGGGAGTTGAAGCTGCTATAGGTCCCATGAATCCATCAACCAACTATTCGTGCGGCCTTCTGGTAAAAGGCTTTGATAGTCCACCTGTGGTTATGATGACATATAACCCGAAGTATTATATCGAGCTAATCGAGGGATACGGAATGGAAAAAGCCAAGGATTTGTGGGCATGGATAGTTGACACGCCGAGAATACCGGAAAGACTTGAGAAGCTTGGCAACTATGCTCTCAAAAAAGGCGGGTTCGCAATAAGGAAGGTTGATTTTTCCAAACTTGACGAAGAAATACGGCGTCTTTTTGAAGTTTACAACAAGGCATGGGAAAAGAATTGGGGTTTTGTGCCAATGACGGAAGCTGAATTTCTTCATCTTGCTAAGGAGCTAAAAATGATAGCGGACAAGGACCTGGTTTTCATTGCCGAGGTTGATGGTAAACCTGTAGGATTTTCGCTGGCCCTGCCGGATGTCAATCAGGCTTTGATACACCTGAGAAGCGGAAGGCTTTTCCCGTTTGGAATAATAAAACTTCTATATTACTCAAAGAAGATCAATCGGCTTAGGGTTATAACCATGGGTGTCATTGAGGGGTATAGAAATAAAGGCATAGATATTGCATTTTACTATTATACTTTCAAAGAAGGACTTAAGAAAGGTTACATAGCAGCTGAGTGTTCGTGGGTGCTTGAGGATAATGTGCCGATGAACAAGGCTCTCGAGGATATAGGTGCGAAGATGTATAAGATTTACAGAATTTACATGATGAAACTTTAGGTTATGGATTCCTTCGGTTCAACCATAACGGTTTCCCATTGGTCGAGCCTTACTTTGCCAATTTGTCCCTTGATAGGATGCACATACTTTCTTTTGGTGAAGACCACGGGCACAAGCGACGCGTGTTTGGCATCTGAGTAAAATGCTGCTAATGATGCTGCCTCAAGTATCGTGTTCTGTGAAGGTTTTCTGCC
>JAGGRZ010000013.1 GCA_021159335.1 bacterium | reverse complement strand
TTTAGGGTTGGATTCGCTGCGAGATGCGAATGTCTGTAATAATAATATTTTACATAGTTATTCCATATTTATAAAATATCGTGTGAAAATCGCAAGAAGAATTAAATGTTGGACTGTTTAGCCGCTCGTTGTTATGCAGGGTATAAATAACTTTTTATAAGAGCTATTTTTTGTAAATTTCTGTAAAGACAAACTGAGAGGTAGGATATGAAGTCGATGGAGGAAATGTTAAGTTATGACGATATACTTTTAAAACCTCGCTATTCAGATGTCCTTCCAAACGAAGTTGATACGGGGACAGATCTCACGAGAAAAATAAGGCTTGCGATTCCCATTCTTTCAGCAGCTATGGACACCGTGACCGAGCACAAGATGGCTATAACCATGGCTCAAGAAGGCGGATTGGGAGTTATTCATCGCAATATGAGTCCACAAAGGCAGGCTGAGGAGGTTCGCAAGGTGAAGCGGTTCGAGGCTGGGCTTATTCGCGACCCAATGACGATATCACCTGAGGCTACTATAGGCGCGGCTTTCGAAATAATGCAAAGATACGGAATATCAGGTTTGCCCGTGGTCGAGGATGGAAAGCTTGTGGGAATTATTACTCACCGCGACCTCAGATTCGAAACGGACATGAGCAAAAAGGTTAACGACCTGATGACGAAAGACCCCATAACCGCCAACCCCGGCATCTCAATAGATGAGGCCATAAAACTTTTGCATCAACACCGAATCGAAAAGCTACCCGTTATTGACAGTGAAGGCAAACTTGTTGGTTTGATAACGGTGAAAGACATAGCGAAGTCGAAGGAACATCCTAATGCGGTTAAGGATAAGCTCGGAAGGCTTCTGGTTGCTGCGGCGGTTGGTGTAGGAAAGGACCTTGAGTTGCGCGCTGAAATGCTGGTCGATGCGGGAGTGGATGTGTTCGTTATTGATACGGCGCACGGTGACTCGAAAAATGTGGTTAGGGCAACCGAATTCTTGAAGAAAAGGTATCCTGAGATAGATGTTATAGCGGGCAATGTTGCGACGGCGGAGGGTACAGCTCGCCTTGCGGAAGCTGGAGCCGATGCAATAAAGGTTGGAGTTGGACCCGGCTCTATATGTACTACGAGGGTTGTAACGGGATGCGGAGTCCCGCAGGCATCGGCTGTAATGATCTGTGCCGAGGAAGCTCAAAAGCATGGCGTGGGCATCATAGCAGATGGTGGAATAAGGTACTCCGGCGATATAACGAAAGCTATCGCACTTGGTGCGGTGGCAGTTATGGTGGGGAATCTCCTTGCCGGCACCGACGAGGCCCCCGGTGAAACAGTGCTGTACGAGGGACGACGGTTTAAAGTGTATCGGGGAATGGGTTCTCTGGGAGCGATGAAGGACGGAGCGCGAGATAGGTATTTCCAGGAAGAAACCATCGATATGCGGAAGCTCGTTCCTGAAGGAATAGAAGGCAGGGTGCCTTACAAAGGTCCCGCGAGCGAGGTGATATATCAACTTATAGGCGGACTGCGAGCTGGTATGGGAATGGTGGGAGCCAGAAATATCCCCGAGCTGTGGGAGAAAGCTGAATTCATCAGAGTAACATGGGCTGGGCTCGCCGAGTCACATCCCCATAATGTTCAGATAACCAAGGAAGCCCCGAACTACTGGATTCGATGAGATTGTTTGTCGAATGAAGAAATTCTTTGTTTTGAATGGATAAACCCCAAAGGAGGAAAAGTATGAAAGCGAGTCGTTTGCTTTTGATCGCGATTCTTGCCATCTCCGTTGCGTGGTCTCAGATGCCGCCTATTTTCAACCCTTTTGCAGGCACAAAAACGCCTCAACCCCCTAAAAATACCTTAGGAGCATGGTGTGAATACAAAATAAAAGCTGAGGAGGAGGAAGCATCTGGCACGATGAAGTTATCAATCGTTGGCGAGGATAAACGGGAGGGGAAAAGCTTATACTGGTTCGAGCTCGATTTTAAAAACGATGAGGGTGACAGAAACATAATGAAAATGCTTACTAAAAGCGGAGTGCTCGAGGATAAAACGAATTATTACTCGGTTGTTGTAAAGCACAATGACGAACAGGCTCTGGAGTTTGAGTTCCAGATTCCGGAGGAGGAAGCGGGAAGTAAAGCGCAGCCCCAAAAACCCGCTGAACCCTCTTCCAAAGAGGATGAGGGCGCAGAGACGAGCTATCCCGGAAATAGAGTAACGATAAAGACAGAGACGATAAAAGTCCCCGCGGGAAAATTCAAGTGCCAGCATATAACGGTTGAGGATACTGTGGAAAATGAAAAAATCGATTTGTGGTTTACTCCTGATGTCCCCATAACCGGCATAGTGAAGATGATTTCGGATGATATGGAGGCAGTGCTTCTCTCGTATGGCTGGCAGGGGGCAAAAAGCGCCATAACTGAAACGCCAAAGAAAGTTTCTTTCGGGAAAATACTGATTCCTCAAACTCCACCAGATAAATTGGAGGAAGGGGGCGAAAAAGAAGAAGATGAAGAGGATGAGGATAATCCCAAAGATATGCTTAAGAAGGGGTTGAAGTCTATTTTTGGGAAATAATGAGGTATTAAAATTAAAATGGTAAGGAGCCATAAATGTTGGTATCGATGACGGGCTGCGGCAGCGCCACGAGGGCAGAAGACGATTTCGTGGTTGCTGCTGAGGTTAAGTCCCTTAATTCAAGATATCTTGAGCCTATAGTAAGGCTCCATCCACTTCTGAATGGGTTCGAGCTCGAGTTCGTGAAGCTTATACGAAAATATGTGAGTCGAGGTAGAGTTAACCTTACAGTTAATGTGCTTCAGGCTGGCAGGGAAGCGTGGAATCTTTCCATAGACGAAAACCTTCTCGAAGCATATACTGCCCTGATACAAGAGATAGATTCGCGCTTAACGCCTGAGCAAACTGTGGTTTGTCTCGACAGATTCATTCAAATGCCCGAACTAATAATGAGAACTCCCGACCCTGAGGTTCAGGAAAAGCTTCTTGAGGTTTCGCTAAGGGCGGCCGAGGAAGCGTTAATAAAACTTCAAATATCTCGCAAGGAGGAAGGCAGAGCAATACAGAGAGATATATCAAAACGGCTCAAGCGACTTTCCGGATTCATTAAAACCATAAAAGAGCTAAAAGATAAAGCCTTGCATATGAGAGCTCAAAAGCTTAGAGAGCAAATAACCCAGCTTGCGGAAAACTCGAAAATTGACGAAAACAGGCTTGTTCAGGAAATAACATACTATGCGATAAGAAGCGATTTTACCGAGGAGATAACCCGCCTTGAGGCTCACCTTAACCGTCTTTACAGCGCACTTCGTAGTCGCAAACCGACCGGGAGTATTCTTAACTTTACTCTTCAGGAATGCCTGAGAGAAATAAATACTATAGGCTCGAAAAACGACCTTCTCGAGATATCGCAAATAGTTATTGATTTCAAGGAAGAGCTCGAGCGGATTAGAGAGCAGGTGCAGAATGTAGAATAATGTTTTTATGCGTTTACTGAACTAATTATTTGGGGCTTTTCCATTAATGGCTATAGACGCAGCGCTTTTAACCCACTACACTCGGCTCAACGATTAGTTCGCCACGCTCGAATCTGTCGAGGAAAAGTGGTGAGACATCTATTTCTGGTCTTTGTCCCAGCATCATTTGAGCGGTAACTCGCGCAGTCATGGGGGCAACCATAAAACCATGTCCTGAAAATCCCACTGCCATAAAGAAATTCGGCACTTCGGGGTGCTCGCCCAATATGGGAGCAGAGTCGGGTGTTTTCGTATAAGAACCTGCCCATTGCCTCACGACGCGCAAATTGGCCATTATAGGAAGAATTCTCACGAGTTCTCCCGTTATGTGTTCAAGAAACTGCCATGTGCTATTTATATTGTGCGATGGCTCTTCTTTCTCGCCTATTCCCAGAACAAAGCTACCGTGCGGAACCTGCTGAACATAGATACCTATCTGAAACGAAATCACCATCGTGTCGAATAGTGGGGCTACAGGTTCGGTAACCATTATCTGGTGTCGTTCGGGGTGTGTTGGGATGTCCACGCCTACCATGTTGGCTACTTCGCGAGCCCACGGACCCGCAGCGTTAAGAATTTTTTGGGTGCTTATATCGCCGCGATTGGTATGAACCACGAATGTCCTATCGCTGTTTTTTGTTATAGCCTGTGCCTCAGTATATCGATAGAACTTAACTCCAAGTCGCTCGGCTGCGCGCTGGTAGGCGAATGTAGTAAGAAATGGGTTCGCGTGACCATCTGTAGGGCAGTATGTTGCGACGATAAACGAATCAGTATTTATCGGCGGGCATATTTCTTTGGCTTCTTCTTTGGTGACGAATCGAGAAGGTATTCCAAGCGAATTTTGCAGTGCAATGTTCTTTTTGAACTGTTCCACCTGCTTTTCAGTGTGCGCAAGAACGAGATAACCACCCTGACGAAATTCTATGTCCATTCCCAGCTCAGCTTCCAGACACTCGAAAATTTCCACCGATTTTTTGGCAAGAAGTGCGTTAAGTTTCAATCCCCATTGTTGTCTCACTCCAGCACCACAGCGCCCCGTTGAACCCGATGTAATGTAACTTTTCTCAAGAACGACTACATTTTTGGCGCCAAGTTTTGCAAGCTCGTATGCGGTGGCACAGCCTATTATACCACCGCCTATTATGACTATATCAGCGCTCCGAACCATATTACCGCTTACCTCCGAAAACTCGTTTGAATATGTAATTAACATATCGAATGTAAACATCAAGGTCGAATAAGGCTTCTATCTCCTCGAGGGATATGTATCTTCTTATCTCGCCATCTTTTATTACCTCTTCCCTGAAGTCAAGTCCTTTAGCCCAACTTGCCATGGCGCGCCCCTGAACGAGAAGATATGCGGTTTCCCGTGGCAAGCCAGCGCGGATAAGCCTGTGCATGAGCCGTTGGCTGAATATGTGTCCCCGCGTAAGCATTATGTTTTCCATCATCTTGTCAGTGTTAACGCGAAGCCCGGAAAGTATGTAGTTAAGCCTATCGAGCATGTAATCTATGAGCGTAGTAGCATCTGGAAGAATAACCCGCTCAACTGAGGAGTGAGATATGTCTCGCTCGTGCCACAGGACAATGTTTTCCATAGCGGGTATAACATAGGAGCGGACCAACCTTGCAAGTCCGCAAAGCTGTTCGGACTTCACGGGGTTTCTTTTGTGGGGCATAGCTGACGAGCCTTTCTGTTTCGCCGCGAAAGGTTCTTCCACCTCGGCTATCTCAGTGCGTTGAAGGTTTCGTATTTCCGTGGCAATCTTTTCAATGGTGGATGCTATTAAAGCCAATGTTGCTATGTAGAAAGCGTGCCTATCGCGATGAACTATTTGCGTAGCTGCTTTTTCGGGTTTTAACTTTAGTTTCTTAAGCACTTTTTCCTCGACCTCTGGGTCTATTGTCGCGAAATTGCCCACAGCTCCTGAAATTTTGCCAACCAGAACCTGATCCACCGCTTCTTTGAATCGTTTCTTGTGGCGATTGAATTCGTCATACCACACGGCGACTTTCAACCCGAATGTCGTGGGTTCTGCGTGCATGCCGTGCGTCCTGCCCATTATGGGAGTGTAGCGGTATTTATGCGCCAGGTTTTTTATTGTGTTCATTACCGCTTTAAGGTCGGCGGCGATAATGTCGGAAGCCTCGCGAAGTTGGAGTGCGAGCGCAGTATCCATTATGTCCGATGATGTCAGACCGAAGTGAAACCATCTTTTAGCCTCGTCGCTTATTTTCGATTGAATAACATTTATGAACGCGACCATCTCATGATGAGTTTCTTCTTCGGCTTTTCGTATTTCCTCAATGGTGAATGATGCCTTCTGCTTTACCTCGTCAACCACTTCATGCTCTATCTCCTCAAGCTCCGCCTGCGCCTCGAGAACCGCTATCTCAACCTCAAGCCACTTTTTGAAACGGTTCTCATCCGACCAGATTTCCTTCATCTTTGGGCGGGAATATCTGTCTATCATCACCCCTCCTTTTCGAAAATATTTTGCTCAAATAATAGCAAAAAATAGCGATTGTTCAAATCAAAAGTGATTAATCAAAGCAAAATTTCGCCGAAAAAGTTGTCATTGTTCAGCGGAAAAATAGCACATATGACAGCCCAGCAGTAACAGCAAAATAGGCTATGGAATACCTGTGAAAACGCGCGAAAATTTTCCCGCCGCCAGCGAGGCGTAATGCTATAATATTCGCTAATGATGCTATTACAAGACCGTTCCCGCCCACATTAACACCATAAGCAATCGAGTGCCAATCGTGGGTGAATTTCGCCATAAAAACGCTTGCTGGAACATTGCTTATTAACTGTGATACACCAAGCGATATTAGAAAAACTCCCCCGTGTGTGGAAAGGTTTATTTTACTCATAAGTGTCGAGACGACACCGAGTTGGCTGAGAAGGTGAAAGTCGATGAACATGATGACAAAAAGCAGTATTAAGCCCCAGTCAGTGCGGATGATTACATTGCGGAAGAATATGAGATAAATGATGAGCACGAAAGGCAAAAAGTAATGCGCAAGCCTTAGTTCCATAAGCAGGACGAAAACGACAAGAAGTATCATCGAAATATAGAACAGGCTTTTTCTGATTTTGCCGTTGCCAGATGGTTCGGTAAAATTTTTCACTGTTATCCTTTTTCTCGGAAAAACGGCTATGGCAAGCAAAAGAAGAACCGCAAACATTATGGCGAAAACTGGAAACATGTCCTTGATGAACGAGAAGAAAGATATTTTCCACTGATGCCATATGAATAGGTTTTGTGGGTTGCCTATAGGCGTTAGCGTCGAGCCGACATTAACCGATATTGCTTCGAATACCACTATTTTCTCGAAGTCAATGTCTAAAAAGTTGCTGAAGCCAAAGGTAAGCGGGACGATAAGAAACAATGCTATGTCGTTAGTTAGTATCATGGGCAAAATTGTGGACAGGATTACGAGGTGGACAGCGAAAGCGCGTTGATTAACTCTTCCGCTAAGCAATCGTCGCGAAAGGGATGTGAAAAATGAACTTTCTTTTATGCCGTTCGTTATCACAAGCAGTCCAGTGAGAGCAGCTATCGTTAGCCAGTCGACGAATAGAGGATAATTCTTTACCTCCTTGGGATTCAGAATGAAGAGAATAACCAAAAGCGCTATAAAAGGCAGGAACATTAAGTTATTTCGGATTGCTTTCGGCATCGAGGTTGTGGTCTTGGATTGAGGGTCTATTCCTTTTCTTCCTCTGCTGTTATGAGCTTTCCTATCAGTTCACTTAGTTGCTCCTCGTCAGTAAAGTGGATGATAAGCTTTCCGCCGCGGCGTTTCCGCACTATTTCCGTTCTCGTTCCCAAAACTATTGACAGTTCGTCTTCGAGTGCCGCCAGCTCAGGGTCTTTGGGCTTTTTGGCTCGTTTGCGTTTTTGGGCTTTGCCCATCACTATTATGCTCAGCCTCTCGACAGAAAGTCCGCGGCTGGCTGCAAGCTTGGCGAGCCTCATCTGTCTCATGGGGTCTTTCTCCTCAAGAAGCACTCTCGCGTGACCAGCAGTTATTTTTCGCTCCTTAAGCAATTTAAGGATTTGTTCCGGAAGTTTTAGTATTCGCAATGCGTTGGCGATAGCTGGTCGACTTTTACCGACCCGCTTTGCTATTTCGTCCTGGGTAAGGTTAAACTTTTCCATTAATGCCTTGTAGGCTTGAGCCTCCTCCACTGGGTCGAGGTCCTCGCGCTGAAGATTCTCAACGAGTGATACGAAAAGCAGTTCCTCTTTTGATAGCTCGCGTTTAAGAATTATTGCTGGTATTTCGGATAGTCCGGCGAGTTTTGCGGCGCGCCATCGCCGTTCACCCGCGATAAGCATGAATCCACCCTCAGGATTGGGAACCACTATAATAGGCTGAAGCACTCCCTGCGCTTTTATCGATTCGGCAAGCTCCGCAAGGCTTTCTTCGTTGAATTCTAATCGTGGCTGAAGCGGATTCGGCGTTATGTTGTCAAGCGGTATTTCTGCGAAGGTCTTCTCACCGAGTTCAAGTTCCTCGGCAAGACTTTCCGGCAGTATCGCATCAAGCCCTTTCCCCAAACCAGTCTTTTTTCGAGCCATTTATTATCTCCTGTGCTAAAGCCAAGTAATTTTGCGCCCCTCGCGATGATATATCGTAAAGTAGTATCGGCTTGCCATACGATGGTGCCTCAGCAAGCCTTATGTTCCTGTGAATAATAGTTTTAAAAACTTTTTTGCCAAAGTATTTTCTTGCTTGCTCAACAACCTGTTTGGCCAGATTAAGTCTTGGGTCGAACATGGTCAGAAGAACCCCTTCAATCCTCAGGCGTGGATTAACCGTTTTTTGAACTCGCCTTAGCGTAACGAGCAACTGGCTGAGTCCCTCGAGGGCATAGTACTCGCATTGTATGGGTATTATGACTGAATCGGCTGCGGCAAGACCGTTTATAGTAAGTATGCCAAGTGATGGCGGGAGGTCAACAAATATAAAGTCGTAATCGTTTCGTAGCTGTTCGAGGACCCTTTTAAGCCAGTACTCCCGTTTGCTCTTTTTGAGAAGCTCGACCTGCGCGCCAACGAGCCTTATGTGCGACGGAAGAACCCAGAGGTCGGGCAAAGAATCAAACTGAAGGATAGCTTCTCTTGCCGGAACGAAGCCAAGCAATACTTCGTAGATGGTGGGCTGGTTCTTGGCTATTTTAAAACCGAGCCCGGTGGTGGCATTGCCTTGAGGGTCGAGGTCCACGAGCAGAACCCTTTTTTCAGCTGCGGCGATTGATGCTGAAAGGTTTATAGCCGAAGTGGTTTTCCCTACGCCGCCTTTTTGATTCGCTATTGTTATTATTTTGCCCATTTTTATATAAAATGCAGAGAACTTATTTTATTTGCAAGATTAATCGAAAAAGCGCTTTTCGGAGTTGCGTTGCGTCGTTATGTGAGTTATGTTGATTATGTGAACATAACTGGGGGGTAACTTTGGAAAACTTAATTTCGTTCTGCGGTTTTGATTGTACCCAGTGTCCGGTTTACATTGCCACTCAAAAGGATGACGATGAAGCAAGGGCAGCGATAGCGAAAAGGTGGTCTCAGCAGTTTGGGGTAGAGATAAAGCCAGAGGAAGTAAACTGCGATGGTTGCACAGTGGTCGAGGGAAGGCACATAGGGTATTGCGATGAATGCGACATAAGGCGTTGCGGGATTTCCAAAGGCGTAGAGAACTGCGCGTATTGCAGCGATTATCCGTGTAGTGTGCTTAACAGGTTTTTTGAGAACGCGCCCGAAGCAAAAAAGACGCTGGATTCCATAAGAGCATCGCTTTAAAATTTGATGGTTTGACAAAGCCGATGTAGTTGCTTTGACAAAACAGGAGGGCAAGAATGAGAGCTAAGCACTATTTTTTGTGTTTTGTTCTTATTGCTCTTCCGTCAATGTTGTTAGCGCAAATTGATTGGTATGAAGAATTTAATTCAGAATATCCTCATGGGATATCGTTCACATCAGCGATTCCGTGGGGCGAAAGCTACATTATAAGAGGACTTCTGTCAATGTACAGGGCATCAGTAGCCCGTGGTGAGCCAATCGATACTTCACTAAAATATCTTACTTGGGCTCAACAACATTGTAGCTATGTTATCGACTCGTGCCATTATACTGGTGAACCTTATTTGGTGTGGACTGGTCATATTTATGCAACTATCGCGGATTTTATTAAGATAGTCCTGAGCGATAGTTTTTTATACTCACGATTTGGGGCGCAAGCATCAAGATTTTTGTATTATATTGAAGACACTATTGTTCCTATATGGCGCTATAGCGAATATTGGAAAACGCCTCACAATTGGTATCTTGCCTATGGTTTGATGCTTCTAAGACTTGTCGAAATATCCCGAACGCCGTATTACATGCCGCCCTACTATAGAACTCCAGATACATCTCTTGTTACTTACTACAGAAATACAGTTCATGAAATGGCTGAAACATATTTTACATATAGAGGCTGGATACATTCAGGCACAAACTGGAGTGACGCCCCATTTCCTGCATATAGAGGGCTTTGTTACTGTCCAGCATTGGATGCGTATGCGTGGAGATATTGTGATTACATGGCTACCGCAGACCTTTGGGGGTTCGACTCCTCAGGAGCATATTGCGCCATAGAAACTGATGTAATCGATAAACTCGGATATTGGTATAAGTTCGAGGTTTCGCTTGAGGATTCGTTAAGACTGATTATTTACGACAGCACTGGAACGAGAATTTTATTCAGACAAAGTGTTGGGAAGGCTATTTCTGGCACGGATGCTGACTTTGTTATTGGTAAACGCCCTGACGGTTCAAGTTTTTTTGTTGGTGCTTTGGATGAACTGGTAATAACGAGAGGGCATGATACACTCGTATACCTCAGGTTTGAGGGTGATTTTGCTGACTTGTCAAGGCATGGGCGAGATGGAGTTTCGCATGGCACCCCTTCGTTCGCCACCGGTAAGGTCGGACAAGCGGTAGTTCTGGACGGAGACGATTACATAACCATTCCTCATGACACAGCATTGAACGATAATATAAAAATATCGTTCTGGATCAGGTTTGATGAGTTAGCCTCGCGACGATACTATGTTATGGGCAAGGGAAATCATTTTCATTACGATAGAGGCGGCTATCATCTCTCGATGTCGTGCTTTAAACGGGCTGAAGATGTTGGTCATGCTAATATCGATATAGAATTCGTGGTGGCAGTTGCAAATGACCCAGAGTTTGCATCAGCATATCCTGATTCAATGTTGCAGCGATTCTGCAATACATTCACAAAAATTGTGTGGACCAATACCGACACCTCAAATCCTACATTTAGAAGCCATGTTAATCCCGATGGTGGAGTGCTCGATTATGTTGAACATACGATGAGGTGGTTATGGTTATATCAATACGATTCGCTAATTGGGATTCTTATTAGCAATTGGTACGAAAGCCGACCATCCCTGTGGGGTGCTGAGGTTTTGGGTAATCTTGCGTGCTGGCAAAATCATGTCACGATAAGCAGTCAGATAAGCAGCGAACCTAATTACCAGACTCAGCAAGAACCAGCATTAGCCACATTAATACTGACGGGTATGGATAACCTACCTTTGCCTAAGAACACTACATCCATAAGAATATTTGATATAAAGGGAAGAATCGTGTTCTCGAAAAGAATAAGCAAAATTAATGGACAAAATCATATCGACATAAGCAGTGTGGGATTATCGCAGGGAGTGTATATACTTCATTGTAAGACGAAAACCAAACCAGTAGTGCGAAAGTTGATTGTCGTGCGGTAAAGTGTTCGGACATTTGGGCGAGAAAATACCCTTAACATATATGTAAAAATACTATTGAAAGTGCGGAAATTATCGATATCATAAAAAGAAGAAAAAAGAATGGGGGAATTTATGGCATCTGAGCTTTCCATAAGGGAACTTCTCGAGGAGATGGTCAAGCGGAATGCTTCCGACCTGCATATTACTGCTGGTTCACCACCTATACTAAGGATTGACGGTGAATTGCACCGCTTGCCATACGATGTTATAACGCCTGATGTTTCCAAACGAATGGCGTATTCGATAATGACTGAGCGCCAAAAGCAGAAGTTCGAGGAGAACTGGGAGCTCGACCTTTCCTTTGGGATATCAGGATTAGCAAGGTTCAGGGTGAACATTTTCATGCAGCGCGGAAGTGTGGCTATGGCTATAAGGCTTATTCCGATGAGGATACTTTCCTTTGAAGAGCTGATGCTTCCGCCGGTTGTCTCGACATTCGCTGATTTTCCCATGGGGCTTGTTTTGGTTACCGGACCAACCGGTTCGGGGAAGTCGACAACGCTTGCGGCGCTTATAGACAAGATTAATAACACGAGACATGCTCACATCCTTACGATTGAGGACCCCATAGAGTTCGTGCATAAACATAAAAATTGCATAGTCAACCAGAGAGAGGTTGGTTCCGATACGATGAGTTTCGCTACTGCCCTTAAATATGCGCTGCGAGAAGACCCTGATGTCGTGCTTGTGGGCGAGATGCGCGACCTTGAGACAATATCCGCGGCGCTAACAATAGCAGAAACTGGACACTTGGTTTTCGCAACGCTTCACACGAACTCGTGCGCTGAAACGGTGAATAGAATTATAGACATATTCCCGCCATCTCAGCAGCAACAAATAAGAGTGCAATTATCATTTGTTCTGCAGGCGGTGATAACGCAGGCACTTTTGCCCCGAATAGGAGGTGGAAGGGTTCCAGCTGTGGAGATTATGGTGGTGACTCCGGCTATTAGAGCGCTTATCCGCGAGGACAAAGTCCATCAGATTTATTCAGCAATACAGGCGGGCGGAAAATATGGAATGCAAACTATGAATATGTCTCTGGCATCGCTTTATCTTAAGCGATTAATAACGATAGAGGATGCCATGAGGCGTTCGCCTGACCCTAACGAACTGTCCGAACTGATAGCAAGGCAACAAATGCAAGCACCAGCCCGGAAAGGTTTCTAAGCTCTTTTCTAAAAATTTAGTGAGTAATAAGTTTTGGCTAATATAGTGAGGTGTTGACATGCCAGTGTTTGAATATACAGGAAGGACGCCGACAGGACAAACTGTATCGGGAACTCTCGAGGCAAAAAACAAACAGGAATTAATGCAGCTTCTCAGGCGGCAACGGGTTATAGTTACCAATGTTAAGCGCAAGTCGAAGTCGCTAAACCTTACGATAGGCACAGGTGTAAAAGCTGTGGAGATATCCCGTTTCACCAGGCAGTTCGCTGTGATGATAGAAGCGGGATTGCCGCTCGTGCAATGTCTTGACATTCTTGCTGCCCAAACCACGAACAAAGTTCTTGCCAGAGTAATAGCCAATGTTAGAGATACCGTTTCAAGTGGAAGCACACTTGCCGATGCTCTTGCCAAGGAAAAGAAGGTTTTCGACCAGCTTTATGTCAGCATGATTGAGGCAGGCGAGGTCGGTGGTGCGCTTGATGTTATTCTTAAAAGGCTTGCTGATTATCGTGAAAAAGCCGACGCGATAAAGCGCAAAATAAAGGGTGCGCTGACATATCCGGCGATAATGCTCGTTATGCTTGTGCTTATATCGTTTATCATGCTTACATTCATTATACCTATATTCGCTGGCATGTTCGAGGGACTCGGCGCAGAGTTGCCCAAACCAACGCAGATAGTGATTAACTTATCAAATTGGCTTAAAGGAAACCTACATCTTATTATTGGCGGCGCTATCCTCATTGTTATCATCTACAAATTAATGAGGAAAAACAGCAAAACTCGCTATTACATCGATTATCTTTTCCTGAAATTGCCGCTTTTCGGAATGCTCATACGGAAAACCGCGGTGGCGCGTTTCAGCAGAACGCTGGGAACCCTTATCCAGAGCGGAGTTAACATTATAGATGCTCTTCAGGTTACCGCCAAAACCGCTGGGAATGATGTAATAGCAAGAGCAATAAAAAATGCCATAATAGCGATTTCTCAGGGTGAAACTATAGCAAAGCCTCTCGAAGAAAGCAGGGTATTCCCGCCGATGGTCGTTCAAATGATAAATGTTGGCGAGAAAACGGGTAACCTCGATACGATGCTCGCAAAGATAGCTGACTTCTATGAGGAGGAGGTCGACTCTGCTGTGGAAACCCTTACTGCAATGATAGAACCTCTTATGACAGTCGTCATGGGTATAGTAGTTGGGGGGCTTTTGGTTGCAATGTATCTGCCTATGTTCGATATAATCGGTAAGATAAAGGCATAACATGCCTGAGGATAAGATAAATAATGTGCCTGAATGGCGCGTGGAGTTCCACAGAAAGATAAAATGGCTTCTTATATTCAGGTTTCTTATAATTCTTATACTTTTTATTGCGGTAATACTTTTCTTTCCTGAATCAAAGGAAATAAGGATACTCTTGGTTCTCTACGGGGTGGTTACGCTTGGATATCTTGGTTCGCTTTATTACTGGGATATCGTGCGAAAAGAACTTAACTTCAAGTTCCTTTATTCTATAGAAATATTTTTCGAATTGCTGGTTGAAACAGGTCTCGTGCATATGACAGGCGGTGGTGGAAGCCCACTTATATTGCTTTACGCTCTTACAATACTTTCCAGTGCCTTCGTGTTCCAGCTTCTTGGTACCGTAATGACCGCGACTGCAGCTACCCTGTTCTATGCCTTGATGCTTTACTTTGAGTTTATGGGGATTATTCCCAGACCGGGAACAGCTCTTTCGGAGCTTATTCTTTCGAGTAAAGAAACTCTATTCTATATGGCTTATGTGCAATCGTGCTTTTTGTATATGATGGCGTTTCTTTCCGGCTATCTCTCCCAGAAACTGAGAATGCATCTTGACAAGCTTGAGGAAACCAAGCTTGAGCTTGAGCGAGTGAAGTGGAACACTGACCAGATTCTGCAACACATGAGAAGCGGCCTTATGACGATTGATGAGGACGGAAATGTTGTTTATTTCAACAATGCTGCATCACAAATTCTGCAGTTGCCCATTAACAGAGTTCTTGAGAGGAACCTAAACGAAATAGGCGAGGAGAGACTTAGTCCATTATGGGGACTTATAACTGAATTTATGCGCGGAGAAAGTAAGTGGAAGTCAATAGAGGTCACGATACGGGACAAAGCAGGCGAGGAAATTCCCCTCGAAGTATCGCTGGACAAGCTGACAATCGAGGGAAACCCTGAGGGGGTAATAGTTTTGTTCGACGATATAACCGAAAAAA
>JAGGRZ010000012.1 GCA_021159335.1 bacterium | reverse complement strand
GCGTGGAGTGGTTTTCAAGATTTGACCTTGATAATAATGGTTACCCGGACTTTGTGTCGGCGGACATTGGTGGTTACATAATGATATGGTATATGGGACCATCTGGTTTGGATAGTTCAAAGCGTATAAACACAGGAGCTATAAATGGAAATTGCGATTTTGCTGATTTGAACTGTGATGGTTTCGCTGAACTTATACACTCAGGCTATACATCCGGATATTGTACGATTTATTGGAATAATGGCGGGCTTATTTCAGAAGACGATGCTACAAGCATGCCCAATGATGCCGCAGAGGATGTATATGTGGCGGATTTTGATAAAGATGGTTATTTAGATATAGCCTTAGGTGGGTATGCTTCATCGCCATCAAATACATACATTTATTGGGGTGGTTCAGGAGGCAGGCATGGCTGGGTTATTTCATCAAGAAGTATTATTAATTTGAATAGAAGATTTGTACACAATATAGAAAGTGCAGATCTTGATAATGATGGTGACCTTGACTTGTTACTTACTCCACATTATGGCGCTGTTATAATGCTTAGGAATATTGGATTTAGAACATTTATTGTTGAATCTATTCCTGTTCCGACAACTGAGACACATCATGGTTTATCAGTTGGGGACATCGATAAAGATGGCGATATAGATTTTGTTTTAACCGACTATGGTTCGGGACCCCGGCAAGCATTCGTTTTCTTTAATGATGGGACAGGCCACTTTCCAGAGGCCATTTTGATTAATCCGGGAACTTGTTATGGAGGCTCTGCTTTATATGATTTCAATGGGGATGGCTACCTTGACATTTTATTCTTTATGGGGCATGTACTCACGATTTTTACTCGCCTAAAAATATACACCAACAGTGGAGGAGCTTCACCGCTATTTTCTGATGTTGATAGCCATAGTATAGGTCCTTTTCCCGTAGATGTTTCTGGGGGAATAGTCATAGATGCTAACAATGACGGAAATGTTGATATTTTTATAAATAGTTATTTGGGAGGATATTCGTATCTTTTTTGGGGGCCATCTTTCAACACTTGTGATTCATTCACTATTGGAAACGACCACCACGGCGTTTTCCGCGAACCTGGTAATATCCGCGACCGCTCAAAATCCGCATGGTACATAAGCAATATTTTCGATTCAGGACTTGAAAGCGGGATTTGCGCTGGGACTGTAAGCTGGATTGCATATGATGAAAGAGACTTCGATTCCTCCATGTATCCGAGCTTGCCAGAACCTGTAGGTTCGAAAGTTTTAATTTTGGGGCGAAGTGGTGACTCACCCACAATAGACCGCACATGGACCGAATGGGACACATTAACGGATGGCGGCTTAATACCTGCATCGCTTCTTGGACACAGGTATTTTCAGTATAGAGCGGAGCTTTGGTATTCGAATCCAGCATATCTCCCGTGGCTTGAGAGAATTGAGTTCACATTCCTGCCCTGCGAAGGGTGCAGCGTGATCGTGGATTCCGTTTGGTTCTGGGAGGAGACCGATTGCAACGATAGCAATGTGGTTCAGATTTGCTATACTATTTGGACCAATTGCCCGGAAAGTCTACTCGAATGTACGATTGATATATCCCGGGATAGTGGTCTAACATGGATTCACACCGGACACGATTGGTTTAGAACATTGATTGATACTGCAGGTGGATTAGGGATAGTTCACTCGGGCAAACATTGTTTCCGCTGGATAATGAACGAAGATATAACCTACGAAGGTAACAATTGGCTCGTTCGAGTTGTAGGTCGAGCTTTCGGTTCAGCTGATTCAGCAGTCGCAAGCGGTCCTCTCGATTCAAAAAATCCTTTCATTTCAGCACATGTACCCGTTGGACACGCTTATCTTCCAGGAGAAATAATTTCTGTTAACTGGTTAGTTGTCGATTCGTTCTGGAGTTCTGAACCCAGTTCAGTAAAAGTTATATTTTGTGATAGAGAATGGAATGTCCTTGTTGATGGATTTTGGTTTGATTGGACTGTTCCTGAGGAAGCATTGGGTTGCGACTCCGTAGTATTTATTATAGCTGCAAGGGATTCATTCTGCAATTGGGGGCGCGATACTTGTGTAGCTCATATTGGATGGTGCTCTATAAATTTACACGCCTACGGCGACAGAGCCGTTTGCCCAGGCGAAACAGCTTATGTTCATGTTGATTTAGCTTATGAGGGGAATGTGGCAAATTCAGCAATAATACAATGGACACCCGATGATAAAGTTATAAATCTCGACACTATGTATGCTATTGTGCCTGACACAACGATGCTGTTTACTATAGTCGCCGATAATGGTGGATTATGTGCTGATACAATAAATTATTTATGTCGTGTTCTGAGTTGCTACTCGTGCAGCAGGAAGCCTAATCCCTTTACGCCTAATGCCGATGGGTTAAATGATTTTGTTCATTTTCTTTATCCCGACCTCGGGCTCTTTCCCGCCGAAATATTAATTTTCGACCTTCATGGCATATTGCGCAGGGAGATAGATGTCCCGGCTGGTTTTTATGCGAAATCACTTGCACACTGGGATGGGAAAGATGATGATGGAAACCCTCTGCCCGAAGGCGTGTATATTTTCATAATAATGGTTAGGGGAGAGGTTGTTTGCGAGGGCACGGTAACAATAGCAAGGTGAAATACGAAATTTGTGGGGGTATTAGGCAGAACTAAAGGCATACATTGGATGAATTATCGGATAAAATTTCCACAATTTTTTTGGCATAGATTTCCGCTGTTTTACCAAGTCGCAAACAAATTTCTTTTGCAATACGGGACATGGTTTCGATTTTCTCTGGCGAGGAAAACAGCTCCACTAATTTCTTGCCAAGTTCTTCAGCTGAGGTTTCCAAAGCAGCACCGGAATCATCGGCAATCCGGAAGAGTGTGCTGTTGTTTCGGGTAAACTTTCCATGTATCACAGGTTTGCCAAGGGATATCGCCTCCCATGGATTGTGACCTCCATAGTCAACAAATGTACCACAAACTATAACGGCATCACAAATAGCGTAGAATTTTATTAGTTCGCCTATTGTGTCCACAAGGTAAACGCTTTTGTCGGTCGGTATTTTTTCGGTCTGTGATCTTTTCGCAAAATCGATTCCTCTTCTTAACAAAGCTTTTTCAAACTTCTCGACTTCATTGGGATGCCTTGGCGCAGCGATTAAAAGCGCATCAGGAAATCTTTCGCGAATCTCCACGAAAGCATCGAGTATAATTTTTTCCTCGCCTGAACGGACACTACCAGCAACTATTATAGGGAATCGCTCAGGTTTTTCGGGGGTGTCGGGCGGAGCATTAATAGGAACGATTTTCAAGTCTCCAAGCACAACGACTTTTTCTGGTCTGGCTCCCCAGCCTAAAAAGTTTCTCGCTTGTTCCTCGTCGCGAGCGTAAATGCAGTCAAGGTTGGCGAAAATGTTTTTATAATAAAGTTTTTTAAATATGTTCCGTGTCGGTCTGGCTATTTTTCCGCTTGCCACGATGGTTTTTGCTCCAAACCTTTTTGCGTAATAGAGCTTATTAAGCCAAAAGTCCGCCTCGATGGTTATAATTACTCTTGGTCTAATCCTTGAGATGGCAGTTTTAATGATAAGAGGGTTGTCAGCGGCGAGAAGACGAGCGTAGCAATTTTCATCCTCGATTGATTTAAGCCTGCGATAGCCGGTTACCGTGGTCGATGTGAGCAGAATAGGAATGTCAAGTCTCTTTCTTAATTCTACTGCTAAGCTTATCGATTCTGCCGATTCACCCACGGAAGAAGCGTGAATCCATATTGGTGATTTCGGGATGTCGCCATATATCCCCAGTCTGTGTAAAATGTTTTCGCCTTTTATGGCAGAGTATATGAGCAACGGAATGCCCAGGATGATGGTGGCAATCCACCACAAAAGGTTGTATAGGAATCTGAACATTATCTGCTTGCTTCGGCTACCGTTCGAACGATTTTCGTAAACGACTCGACATCCAAGCTCGCAGTACCGACGAAAAGACCATCGATGTTGGGTTTTACAATTAGTTTTGGTGCGTTTTCAGGGTTGACACTCCCGCCGTAAACTATTCTTAATTCCTCGGCAAAATCATTTTTCCAATGGCTGGCTATAAGTTCGCGGATAAAGGATTGAGCTTCTTCGGCTTGTTCGGGGGTAGCATTAACTCCCGTTCCTATAGCCCATACTGGCTCGTAAGCTATAATAAGCTTTTCGGGTGAGGTGAGTTTTACATCGTTTAAGCCCAGTTCAAGTTGTCGCGCGATCACATCGTTTGTTTTATTCGCTTTTCGTTCCTCTAATTTTTCACCTATACAAAATACGGGTGTGAGTCCAAGTTCTATCGCATGCCGAAGTTTTGCGTTTATGAATTTGTCCGATTCGCCAAAAATGTGGCGTCGTTCGGAATGCCCTATAACGACCATCTTCGCTCCTGCTGAAAGGATCATCTCGCCAGAGACTTCTCCGGTGAATGCTCCCTGTGGTTCGGGATGCATATTCTGAGCACCTATAAATATTTGTGCACCAAGCTTCTTGACTGTCTGGACAGCTGGATATAAACTCACAAACGATGGGAAAAGTGCAATGTCGATATTCGTAATGTTAGAAATCTTTTCCGCAAACTTCTCGATGTAGTTTATAGTTTCGGGCACTGTCTTTCGCATTTTCCAATTTCCGCCAGCGAAAAATTTTTTCATCGCTCACTCCTTTCGAAATTTTTATAATTAATGTTACATTTCGAATTTCGCAAGTTATTTAGGCGTCAATGTCGGAAGTGTCTTCTTCCCGTGAACACCATTGCTACGCCGAGCTTATTTGCCGCTTCGATAGAGAGCTTATCGTTTCTTGAGCCACCCGGTTGTATAAGTGCTTTAACGCCAGCTTGGGCGAGCACATAGAGTGTATCGGGGAAGGGGAGGAATGCATCAGAAGCAGCAACTGCACCATTTGCTCTGTCTCCTGCTTTGCGAACCGCAAGTATTGCAGCATCCACTCGGCTTGGAAGACCACCTCCAATACCCACTGTGGCGCCATTTTTAGCTATAACAACCGAATTGGATTTAACGAATTTGGCTGCTTTCATCGCAAAAATAAGGTCCTCTCGTTGTGCTTCCGTCGGTTTGGTATCTGTAACTACCTGCCAATCATCGATAAGTTCTTCCTCAGAGTCATCGTTTTGAACTAAGACCCCACCAGCGATGATTTTCGCATTGTATCTCCATTTTCTAACAAACTCAGGCAATCTTAGAATTCTCAGATTTTTCCTTTTTTTAAGCGTTTCAAGTGCCTGTTCGTCGTATTCGGGTGCAACAATGCACTCGAAAAAATGTTTGCTCATCAGTTCAGCCGTTTCCTCATCAACTTTTCTGTTTAGCGCCACTATTCCGCCGAATGCAGACAATGGGTCACTCGCGAGCGCAGCTTCATACGCATCAATTAACTTTTTACCAACCGCTATTCCGCACGGTGAATTGTGTTTGACTATAACACATGCTGGTTCTTTGAAGTCTAAGACCGCCGTTAATGCGGAGTCGAGGTCGACGAAATTGTTGAAGGAAAGTGGTTTGCCCCATAATACTTCGGCTTTTGGAATGCCTTCGGCAGGATGTGTCATGTAAAGTGCAGCGTATTGATGCGGGTTCTCACCATATCTTAGTTCGGGCATATTTTCATTAGTTCCTGCGAGCGACATGTATTTTGGGAAATGTGTTCCGTCCCAAAATCGTTTCGCAATGATTGAGTCGTAGTATGAAGTCAGGAAAAATGTCTTTACTGCTAGGTTGCGGGACATCTCCTCAGGTATGTAATTTTCCCTCTCAAGAGTTTCAATTATTTGTTTTAAGTCATCATAATCGGTTGCTACAACTGTTCTCTTAAAGTTTTTTGCGGCAGCCCTGAGAAGAGCTATACCGCCAATGTCAATTAGTTCCACAAGCTCATTTTCATCTTCTATTTCAAATGCGTTCTCGATGAATGGATAGAGGTTGACATACACCAGGTCGAATTTTGGGTAACCCGCTTCTTTGAGTGATTTTTCGTCTTGTTCTGTGTCTCTTGCAAGTATCCCAGCGAAAACAGCTGGATGAAGTGTTTTGACTCTTCCGTTTAAAAGCTGGTCGAATCCCGTTAATTTCTCGATAGAATTGACTTCTAAACCTTTTTCTGACAAATATTTAGCTGTTCCACCGGAAGCCCATATTTTCACGCCTAATTCCAGTAATTTTGATGCGTAATTTTCAAGGTCCTGTTTTTTAAAAGCCGAAAGAAGGGCAGTTTTTACATAAGGCATTTTTGCCTCCATTTATATTTTCGTCGTCATCCATTTTTCCTCACATGGATGTCCGAATAAATAATGTAATATTCTCCTTTTAGGAAGCATTATTATTGAGAGATGAGTTCCAAAAGATTCGTGATGGCGACATATTGTGTTACCGCTGGGCGAATTTTCTTGTCCGTGGTCTGCCAATATGGTTTTTAGGATTTCGGCATTTATTTTTTCGTATCTGTTAATGAGATAAAAGATTCTTCTTGTCCGGACAATATTTGTGTATTGTATGTTTTTCCCTCTTAATGATTCGGGAGCCTTTTCTCCGTACACTGCGTCAAAGGGGACCATGTGCTTTCTTGTGCTTTTGGCGTAAAATAAGTTTGCATTAACGAGTATGCCGTTAAATGGTGTAATAACAGCTGATTCTTTAGGATTAACCTCAACAGATACTGCGTTGCCGTCACTATCGACGATGGTTATTATACCGGATGACGAATTCTTGGAATTTCTTATAACATTTTTGGCTTCGTCAACTGAGGAGCAGTTTTGCAGTATATATTGTACTTTTGCCGATATAAGGGGAGCTTTAGCGAAACGAATCGTTGAGAACCCGTAATTGTATGTGAGAGCAAGTCCCTTTTCGTTCATGCCTGTATGCGCCCCTGCAGATGGTGCAAAGGTAAATTCAAGGCTTGAAAAACCGTTATCTGGTATACTTGCGCGCATTATGTTAAATGGACGGAATGAATTTATGAAGTCAAAGTTTTTCGCTAATATGGGTTCATCGCTTTTTGGGGGTATCACTGCAATGCTGGAACATCCCATGAGCGCTCTCGCTGAATCGGAGCCCGCAAGTTCGACGAAGTACATGAATAAAAGTTTTCCTATGTCAATACCTGACCCATCGGATATGCCTTTAACTCGTTCGCGAAAGAACTTGAATTCAGATAATGTGGGCTTACTTATCCAAGTGGAGAGAAGTTTACCTACGAATACGATAACATTTTTCGGCACGAATTTTGGTTTTACGGTTTCAAACTCCGGTGAGTCCAAAAGTGCGTTCCAGGCTTTATTTATCTTATTCTTAAGGTTGACGCCTTGCTGATAGCCAAGTTGGTAGTCGGAACCTTTTACTTTTATATATTCTATTTTCAATCCGAGCGTATAATATTTTCAAACTATCCTAAAATAATCCACCAGCACGCATCTTCTTGGTCTGACGAAGTCCTT